>JBAZPO010000017.1 GCA_041648175.1 Desulfobaccales bacterium
TCCACCTCGGTTGATCGGCCTTCACTGGTGATTACAGACGTAAAGTTCCCCACGAACCCCTGCACGCTGCTCACTTCGGAGTTGAGGTGCACGTCGATTTTGGGGTGATTGGTCACCCGTTGCACCAGCTCGTCCACGAATGGCCGTACTGCTTCGCCGTTCCAGGTATGATTGAGTTTTAGAGCGTGCCCGCCCAAAAAACCCTTTTTCTCCACCAGGTCCACTTTATAGCCCTGGTTGGCCAAACCCAACGCGGCCTCCATGCCGGCCACGCCGCCACCCACAATGAGACCGGCTTTGCTGACGGGCAGGTCAAATTCCTGCAAGGGCGGCTGCAGGCTGACGGTGGCCACAGCCATGCGCACCTGGTCTTTGGCTCGACGCGTCGCGGCCTCGGGCTCGTTCATGTGCACCCAGGAGCCCTGATCCCGGATATTGGCCATTTGAAAGAGGTACTTGTTGAGGCCGGCTTCCTTGATGGTCTCCTGGAAGGTGGGTTCATGGGTGCGCGGCGTGCAAGAGGCCACAACCACGCGATTGAGGTTGTGTTCCTTGATGCGCTCCTTGATGAGTTCCTGAGTGTCCTGGGAACAGGCAAACAGGCTGTTCTCCACGAAAGCCACGTGAGGCAGCGTCTTGGCGTAATCCCGCACTCCCTCCACATCGATGACGCTGGCGATATTGATGCCGCAGTGGCAGACAAACACGCCGATGCGGGGTTCTTCCTTGGACACATCCCGCTCGCCGAATACCGGTTTCTTCCTGGCCAGGGAGAACCGGGCGTCAGCCAGCAATTCACCGGCCGCCGCGGCCGCCGCCGAAGCCTCCGTCACCGACTGAGGAATATCCTTGGGGCCCTGGAAGGCGCCACACACATAGATCCCCGGGCGACTGGTGGAAACCGGCGTAAACGACGAAGTCTCGGCAAACCGGTCGGCGTTCAACTCGACGCCCAGGATGCGGCTCAGTTCCATGGCCTCGGGGCCCACTTCCATACCGGTTGACAGCACCAGCAGGTCGAAAGTTTCCACCCTCAGGGTCCCGTCTTCTTCCAGATAGCGGATGCTGACGTCATCGGTGTCCGGCACTGCATCGATGCTATGCACCCGGGAGCGCACAAAGCGTATCCCGTGTTCTGCTTCGGCCCGCCAATAGTATTTCTCAAACTCCTTGCCGTGGGTGCGCATATCCATAAAGAAAATTGCGGCGTCCAAGGGCCCTTTGCTGTGCTCCTTGGCGATCACCGCCTCTTTGATGGCATACATGCAGCACACCGCCGAGCAGTAGCTGTTGTCGCAGTGATTCTGATCCCGGGACCCCACGCATTGGAGCCAGGCGATTTTTGACGGCTCTTTATGATCCGACGGCCTGACCATGTGGCCCTGGAAAGGTCCCGCGGCCGCCAGGATGCGCTCAAACTCCATTCCGGTGATGACATTGGGAAATTTATCGTAATAATAACCGGCATATTTGGCTGGATCATACGGTTTGAAACCGAGGGCTAAAATCACCGCGCCCACCGCTATATCTTTCTCCACATCCACCTGGGAGAAATCTACCGCGCCGGTGGGACAGAACTTTTCGCAGGCCTTGCATTTGCCCCCTTTTTGAAAATAGATACACACATCTTTATCGATGGCATACTTAGGAGGGATAGCCTGGGCATAGGCCATGTACGCGGCCTTGCGGGGGGCCAGGTTCATGTTGAATTCATCGGGTACTTTCTTGGGGCATTTCTCAGCGCACAGACCGCAGGCTATACACTTCTCCATGTCAATATAGCGCGCCATATGGCGCACCTTGACCGAAAAATTGCCAGGGTCGCCACTAATGCCCACGACCTGTGCCGGAGCCATGACTTCGATATTAATATGCCGGCCGACCTCGACCAGCTTGGGCGAGATAATTCACATGGCACAGTCATTGGTGGGGAAGGTCTTGTCAAGCTGCGACATGACCCCACCAATGGCCGGCTTCTCCTCCACCATGTGGACATAGTATCCGGCATTGGCCAGATCCAGCGCGGCCTGCATCCCGGCAATCCCGCCGCCGACCACCATCACTGCGCCGACTGATTGCTTCTTGAGCTCATCAGCACTCATAAGCTTGCACCTGTACCCGTTCGGATCGTTTCAGGAGATTGCCGCCCAAAAGTAAAACCCCATCTCTCGTGCCAAGGCTTTCAGAATTATTGTGATTTATAGTATGAATCATCGCCTGAAAGTCAAGGAAAAGCGGTATTTTCACGATCCTACAGAGTCCTGATTTTCCCTCTTCGCACTTAACTTTAGTGCGTATCATCCTGTTTATAATTATACAGGATTGATTGCATGCCAACAAATAAACTGACCCCGTAGCTCTGCCTCTGTTATGAGCGCTTTTAGTGACCGGGAGCGCCGCGGCGGAGAGTCTCCTGTGGGGCTCCACCCAGAATCTCAAAGGCGGGCAAGCCGTCGGCTCCTGCCTGGCCAAAGGCGGGATAAAGACGATTTTCGATGGTTTTCTTCACTCGGTAAGTGCACTTTATTGTTTAAAGTGATTGTGATATAGTTACAATATCCATCGGAACTTTTAAGGTTTAACGGAGGTCTCTCTGCCCCGAGAGTAAAGGGAAACACCGGACCGAGATTTTTTTCCAGAGCCCATCAATTATATTGACATTTTCCTTTGTGCGCATATATTATGGCCTGGAAAGGAGTTTGGTGGCTTTTTCTCAATATACTCCACTGGGGGGGGAGAAGCCAGGTATCAACTTTAGCGAAAAGGAGGAAGGAGTATGCGGTCTAAAGTGGTGGTTTGGTTGCTGGTGGTAGTGGTAGCCGTGTTTTTCGTGTCTTCTCTTGCCTCAGCGCAGAAACTGGGAAGCGCGAAGCTGCTCTGCGTTTCCAAGAAACAGCTGAAGGGGGACGAAACGGTAGCTTCTTGTTTGGCCAAAGGTGAACGGTTTGCCATCGTTGACCCTTACGGCATTGTGCGGATTCTGTCCCCGGAAGAAATTGAGCTGACCAAGGCTTTCAATCCCAAAGCCTTCGAGACCCGGGCTTTCGGCATGAATTACATTCAGTTGGCTCCGCCTCTGCCGCCCATGCCGGCTCTGACCAAAGAAGCTCCGTAATCTGCTCTGCTGACTGATTTTGTTTACCGATGGCCCCCAAAGCAAGCTTTGGGGGCTTTCTCTTTATACTCATTGCCAAAAGTTTTTTCTTATTAACCCCCTCACCCTACCCTCTCCCACAAGGGGAGAGGAGAATTAGAGGAAAAAACTTTTGGCAAGCGCTATATGCATTGCGAGGTTCTTATGCTTGAAATCACCGACCTCTGGGTGAACATCGAAGACAAAGAAGTACTCAAGGGGGTCAATCTCCATATCCCTGTAGGAGAGACTCATATCCTCTTCGGGAAGAACGGCTCCGGCAAATCCAGCCTCCTCATGTCCATCATGGGTTTCGAGCGCTATCAGGTGAAGCAGGGTCGCATCAGCCTCATGGGCACGGATATCACCCACCTGCCCACTTATGAACGGGCCCGCCTGGGTCTTGGCATTGCCTTTCAGCGCCCGCCCACCATCCGGGGTGTCAAGACCGCTGACATCCTGCGGGTCTGCTCCCGGGGCGCCATCGCTCCAGAGGTTTTGGCCGCGGCCTACGATTTTACCCCGTTTCTGGATCGGGAGGTCAATTACGGCTTTTCCGGGGGCGAACTCAAACGTTCCGAACTTCTACAACTGCTCGCCCAAAATCCCAAAATGGTGCTTTTGGACGAGCCGGAATCAGGCGTGGACCTGGAAAATCTCCAGGTGGTGGGCGAGATCATCGCCAAACTGCTCCAGAAGGAGCGCCGCCGCATGCACCGGGAAAGTTCCGGCCTGATCATCACTCACACCGGCTTCATCATGGATTACATCAATGCCGACCGGGCTTACATCCTGGGCGCCGGCCGTTTGTGCTGCCAGGGCAATCCCCGGGAATTGTTGCATGATATCAAGAACTTTGGTTACGAGGAATGCGCCAAATGTCGCAGATAAAAGAGCGAGCCGAGCAAAGCAGGCATAAGAAGGCGGCCTTTGGGACCGATCTCAAACTCGAGGACTTCTCCCGTCAGGGGGGAAGCTGGGATTACGACCCGGACTACCGGCAGTTTTCTCCGGAGGAGCGCAGCCGCCTCCTCACCACGGGCATCGAACTCACCGATGAGGACCACGCCGGCACCTTCCTCCAGGCCGACAAAACCATTGTCCACTGCCAGACCCGGCAGCCCGGCGTGGAAGTCCTGCCCATTACCGAAGCCGTCAGCCGCCACGACTGGGTCAAGAATCTCCTCTGGAGTCTGGTGGCGGTGGATGCCGATAAATACACCGCCGAGACCGAGTTGGAGTTGGACAACGGCTATTTCATCAGGGCTCTAGAGGGGCAGAAGATCGCCCAACCGGTGGAGTCCTGCCTGTATATTCGCACCGACCGCTTCGCCCAACACGTGCACAACCTGGTGGTGGTGGAAGAAGGGGCCGAACTCCACATCATTACCGGCTGTGCCACCCACCCCGGAGTCCGTTCCGGTCTGCACATCGGCGTCTCGGAATTTTACGTCAAAAAAGGCGGCCAGCTCACCTTTACCATGATCCACAACTGGGGCGAGGACGTCCATGTCCGGCCCCGCACCGCGGTCATGGTGGAGGAAGGCGGCCGCTACATCTCCAACTATATCCTGCTGCGCCCCGTTAAATCGGTGCAGATGTACCCCACCGTCACCTTAAACGGCGAAGGCGCCATGACCCGCCTCCAGTCCATCCTCATTGCCCATCCCGGCTGCGAGTTGGACGTGGGCGGCCGGGTGATCCTCAAGGCCCCCCACACCCGGGCCGAAGTCATCGCCCGCACCCTGGCTATCGGCGGCTACAGCATGGCCCGGGGTCATCTCGTGGGCATGGTGCCGGACATCAAGGCCCACCTGGAGTGCCGGGGCCTCATCATTGGCAACGGGGTGGTCCACGCCATTCCTGAACTTGAAGGCCGCGTGGCCGGGGTGGATATGTCCCACGAAGCCGCAGTTGGCAAGATTGCCGCCGAGGAAGTGGAATACCTCATGGCCCGGGGCCTGGACGAAGAAGAAGCCATCTCCACCATCGTCCGGGGCTTCCTGAACGTCAAAATCGAAGGCCTGCCCTCGGCCCTGGAGGATGAACTGGAGAAGGCCATCCAGGAAACCAACAAGGGCTTGTAAAACCGTTTTCGGTTTTCGGTTTTCGGTGAAAAGATATTACCAGCCATTCTAAAGCCGGTTCTTTCTGTGCCCTGAGAGAGAACCGTTTGGTCGACGCGGCTGTAGGGGCTGACATAAGTGTCCGCCCTTTAGAGGCGCACACTCAGGTGCAACCCATGGCAAACCCGGAACATTTGGAAAAACTTATAGAGGGCGTAGAAGCCTGGAACACCTGGAGAATTGCCAATCCAGGTATTAGCCCCGACCTCAGCGAGGCTAACCTCTTTGAGGCGAACCTCGTGGAGGCGAACCTCCACGGGGCGAACCTCAGCGGGGCGTTTCTCATTAGGGCGTACCTCTTGAAGGCGAACCTCCATGGGGCGGACCTCAGCGGGGCGGACATCTTGAAGGCGAACCTCCACGGGGCGGACCTCAGCGGGGCGATCCTCAAAGGGGCGGTCCTCATGGATGCGAACCTCTACTTGGCGAACCTCAGCGGGGCAGTCCTCAGCGGGGCGGACCTCACCCGGGCTGACCTCCGCGGGGCGGACCTCACCCGGGCTGACCTTTCCGGGGCGGAGCTCAGAAGGGCGAACCTCATGGAGGCGAACCTCAGCGGAGCGGTTCTCAGCGGGGCGGACCTCCGCGAGGCAAGTTTGGTTGAGACAGATTTAGAGAATGCTGACCTCACTGCTTGCAGAATTTATGGCGTTTCGGTCTGGAACGTAAAACTCCAAAATACCAAACAGACGAATCTCGTTATCACTCCTGAAGATGAGCCGGCGATCACGGTGGATAACCTGGAACTGGCTCAATTCATTTATTTACTGCTAAAATACGAAAAACTCCGAGACGTTCTCAACACCGTTACGCAAAGAGGCGTTCTTCTCCTGGGCCGCTTTGGCGATGGCGGGCTTGAACTGCTGCAGGCTATAGCAGATAAGCTAAGAGAATTTAACTATATACCTATTATATTTGATTTTGACAGACCAGAGAGCAGGGATTACACCGAAACCGTCAAAACCTTAGTGGGGCTTTCCAGGTTTGTGATTGTTGAGCTGAGCGGTCCATCTGTTCCTCAGGAACTTTATGCCACAGTTCCGCACTTCAAAATACCTTTTGTGCCAATTATGAGGAAAGGTAGCCGGCATTACGCGATGTTTACCGACCTCCTTGCCTACCCTTGGGTCTTGTCACCCGTTGAATTCGAAAATATGGAAAGCCTGCTTGAGTTGATTCCTGCGAAAATTATTGAGCCAGCAGAGGATAAGGCCAAAGCCAGACAGGATCAGTTGAGTAATCTCTTCAATCGATAGTGAAAGCGTGGGGACAAACCCGAATAAAAAATCCCCCCTGCCCCCTTTAGGAAAGGGGGGTAATGAACCCACATCTCATACGAAAATGCGTTCAAACAGGTAACTTGATAGCCGCAAACTTTACCGTGAAAACCAAATCCCCCTAAATCCCCCTTTTCCAAAGGGGGACTTTAAAAGCCCCCCTTTAAATAAAGGGGGAAGGGAGGGTTTCATCCCTCAGGGGTGGCAGCTTGCGGCCATGTATGTTTAACCTGAATGAGCACAGGCTGGAAAGCCTGTGCTACCGGTGAATTTATATACTCATTTCCAAAAGAGCCGCTTGCAAAAGTCTGCTTGCTTGTCATTCTGAGGAAGCGAAGCGACCGAAGAATCTCAAAAAAGGAGAGGAAAATGCGAGATCCTTCGCTCCGCTCAGGATGACAAAAGGCTTTTTGCAAGAGCCTCAAGGGTCACTTTAATTGTGAAACACACCACTAGAAGAGTAATTTTATCAGCGTAATGGCGATGACGATGCCTGCGACATCAGCCGCAATACACACGGGGACCAGGTATTTGGTCTTCTTGATGCCTACCGACCCGAGATAGACGGCTAACACGTAAAAAGTGGTCTCCGCACTCCCCATAATCACCGCCGCGGCAATACTGCCAAGCGAGTCGGCGCCGGTGGATTTCAGAATCTCCGTAAAGATGCCCAGAGAAGCCGCGTTGGAAAACGGCTTGACTATGGCGATGGAAAACACTTCCGGCGGGATGTGGAGCGGACCGGAGAATATGGAAAAGATTCTCTTGAGAAAATCGTGGGCGCCCGAGGCTTCAAAGGTTTTGACCACAATAAATATCGCCAGAACATAGGGGAAAATCCCCGTGATGATACCGATCCCGTCTTTGGCTCCCGAGACAAAAGAATCATAGACGCGGACCTTTTTGACAAAGCCATAGACTACCGTGAAGAGTACGAATACCGGGATTAAATACTGGCAGAGAAGATTGATAACCTGCATCTTATCCGGCTCTCCTGCTTAATTTCTTGAACAAGAACAAGATGCCCACTGCGGTGGCCGAAGACACGGCTGTCGCGATGAGGGTGGGCAACACAATAATATTCGGGTTATGGGAGCCGTAACTCGCCAGCAAGCCGATAGTCGTAAACGGAATTAGTTGGATACTCGAAGTATTGATGACAATAAAGAGCATCATTTCAAAGGTTATCGTGTCTGGCTTGTCATTGAGCGTCTGGAGGTCTTCCATCGCCCTAATCCCCAGAGGCGTGGCCGCATTGCCCAACCCAAAGAGATTGGCCAGCAGGTTAAGGGTGATGGAGGTTATGGAGGGATGGCCCTTGGGAATGTTCCGGAAAAGCAGGGAAATGCCAACGCCGAAGAAATTGGAGAGTTTATAGATTAAACCGGAATCTTCCAGGATTTTAGTAAGACCCAGCCAGAGGGACACAATGCCCACCAGGTAGAGACAGACTTCCACCGCGGCTTTGCCGGCTTCAAACATGGCTTTGGTGAACTCATCAATCCGGCCGCTTACCGCGGCAAACAAGACGCTGACGCAAATGACCACAAGCCAGATGGTGTTCATCTATTCTCCCTTATCTCGCCTATCTCGCTGCTCTCGCCTTTTCGTAAGGGTGGAACTGCCGGGTCATTCGTCTAAAATCTTCAATAAGTACTGACCATAGCCATTCTTTGCCAGAGGTTCGGCCAGCCGCTGTAATTGCTCACGATCGATAAAGCCCTGCCGGTAAGAAATCTCTTCAATGCAGGCAATCTTCAACCCCTGGCGTTTCTCGATGGTCTCGATGAAGGTGGACGCCTCCAGGAGAGATTCGTGGGTGCCCGTGTCCAGCCAGGCGAACCCCCGGCCCAAGACCTCCACCCGCAGGTCCCCGTTTTTCAGGTAGACCTTATTCACATCGGTAATCTCCAATTCCCCCCGGGCGGAAGGTTTTAGCTGCGCGGCTATGTCCAGCACCTGATTATCATAAAAATAGAGGCCGGCTACGGCAACGTTCGATCGAGGCTTGAGGGGCTTTTCCACAATATCCAGGACCTTACACGCCGCGTCGAATTCAACCACGCCATACCGTTCCGGGTCTTTGACCCAGTAGCCGAACACCAGGCCGCCACGGGTCAGGTGCACGGCTTGTTGCAGGATTTCCTGGAACCCATGCCCGTAAAAAATATTGTCTCCGAGGATGAGACAGACCCGGTCGCCGCCGATGAATTCCTTGCCGATGAGGAAGGCCTGGGCCAGGCCCTCGGGCCGGGGTTGCGCAGCATAACTAAAGCGCAGCCCCAATTGAGCCCCGTCACCCAGGAGGATCTCGTATCTGGGCAAGTCCTCAGGGGTGGAGATGATGAGAATATCCCGGATGCCGGCCATCATGAGGACCGACAGGGGATAATAGATCATGGGCTTATCATAAATGGGCAGGAGTTGTTTGCTGACCACCTTGGTAACCGGATAAAGGCGAGTTCCCGCGCCGCCAGCCAAAATAATTCCCTTCCAACCCGAAGCCGTAAAATCACTGGCTGGCCTTCCAAAAACTTGACAACTATCGGCATGGATCATAGGTGGTGTCTTCCTGATTAGAGATTGCTGCGGCTTATAGCGTTTGCCATAAATTTATGCCGCTGGCTGATTTTTAAATCCCCCTAAATCCCCCTTTTTCAAAGGGGGACTTTATAAGTAATTCCTTATAGTTCTACCCTTTACCAAAGGGGGGTTAGGGGGGATTTGGGGTGTTAAAGTATCTCCTATTACGGAAAAAACTTTTGGCAAACGCTTTAAACCTTGCGCTCCCGGCCGCATACAGATTCTATGCCCATTGACGGTAAAACAAAATCAGAAAATTTTCCCGGGCCCAGGCCGGAGCCCGATATCCCCGGGCGGCCCTTGAGCTCTGAGGGAATTTATGGGTAGTCTTATTCAGCGGTTAATATAACCCTGATAATTCTTTCCTGGTCGTCCGGGGATAGATAGGGAGACATGGGGAGGCTAAAAATCCTTTGGGCCAGGTCTTCGGAAACGGGAAAATCGCCGGGCTGATAGCCCAAATGCTGAAACGCGCCTTGCAGGTGCAAAGGGATAGGATAATAAATTGCGGTGGGGATGCCGGCTTGCCTTAAGCTCTCTTGTATTGCGGCCCGCCGCGGGCTGAGCACGGAATATTGCGCCCACACCGAGGTCCGGTCCGGCGCCACAGAGGGCACCTCAACCACATGGGCCAGGGCCTCGCTATAGCGCTGGGCCACGGCCTGCCGCTGAACGATTTCCCGATCGAAAATATCCAGCTTAGCCAGTAAAATTGCGGCTTGCAACGTATCCAGCCGCCCGTTTAAACCGAGGCGTACATTCTCGTACTTATCCCTTCCCTGGCCGTGGACCCGAATGGAGTGCAGAATCTCCGCGAAGGCGTCGTCATCGGTGAATATGGCCCCGCCATCCCCATAGCAGCCCAAAGGTTTGGCCGGAAAAAAAGACGTGGCCGAAACTTTTGCCAGAGAGCCGGTGCGCCTGCCTTTATAGGTGGCCCCGAAGGACTGGGCCGCGTCTCCCAGCACAAACAGCCCAAGCTGGCTGGCCAATGTATTGATCTTGTCATAGTCCGCGGGTTGGCCAAAAAGGTCCACCGGGATTATCCCTCTGGGACGCAAATGGGAGGTTCGGGGGTCTGTGGCCAGACGGCGTATGCTTTGCTCCAAAGCTTCCGGATCAAGGTTAAAGGTGCGGCTGTCCACATCCACAAAGACTGAGGTCGCGCCCAACAATTGGACAACTTCGGCAGTGGCAATAAAGGTAAAAGGAGTGGTGAAGATGGCGTCGCCCGGACCAACCCCATAGGCCATTAAGGCCATCAGGAGGGCATCGGTTCCGGAAGAACAGGAAAGGGCATGTTTGACCCCCACGTAGGCGGCCAACCGGCTTTCCAACTCCCCCACTTCGGGCCCCATGACGTATTGGCCATGGGACAGAACGGCTTGAATTCTTGCCATCAACACTGGCAAAATCTGGGCCTGCTGGGTTTTTAAGTCAATAAAAGCAATGGGCTTTGGAACGATTTTATTCACTTGAAATCCTATTCTTGTATTTGTTGAAAGACAGAAAGCAGGATAGAATGAGCTCTACTTTGCTTCTGGTCTATGTTGCCGGGAGTGCCGGAGGTACTGGGATTTGATAAATTTCACAAATAATCAACCCTTCTCCTGACACCTTTAAGTAACTGTTGAGATATATATATCTAAATCGTCAAAAAATAGGTAAAAAAAGATGAAGGCCCAGCAGTGCCCGTCACGTTCCCCCTAACAGACAGAAATTACGCTCATTTTAATTAACAATAACTGAGTTCACCTTAAATTAATTTGACATCATTTAATAATCTTGTAATAAATGTTGGGCAAAATATGGTTTACAGGGAATCATTAATCCCGCTATATTGAGACAGGTTCGATGCTATGAATTTGAATCCCCAGTTGGCCGACTGAATGAGGTCTTAGCCACGACAAGGAAGTTCAATGGCACAGGACAAAAAAAATCCCCAAGAGACCCCGGACCTTCAAGAAAAGATGCTGGCGGCATTCGTAGAGAATCTACCCAGCGTGGCCGTCATCAAGGACCTGGAGGGACGCTACATCTTTGTTAACCCGGCCTGGGAGAAGATCTTTCACAAGAGTCGGGAGGAGTGGCTGGGGAAGACCTCTGATCAACTCTGGCCCCCAAAATTGGCCGCAAAATTTAACGAACATGACCAGACTATCCTCCAGACCCGGGAACCATTGCTTACCGTGGGGACCATGCTGCACGACGACGGACCGCATCATTGGGTGTCATACAGATTTCCCATTACCGATGCCTGGGGGCAGATGATGATGGTAGCCATCAATGCCATCGACATCACCGAGCATATCGAAACCAAGACGCGGCTGGAGCATTGGCTGGATTCCAGTCCTACGGTTATCTATACCCGGGAGCCCCGAGGTGATTTTGCCATCACCTACATCAGCAGAAATGTCCAAATGTTGCTGGGCTGGGAGCCCCGGCAATGTTTGGAGGATCCCCAATTTTGGTTCAACTGCATTCATCCCGAGGACCAGCCGCGGGTAATCGAAGCGTTAGCCCTGCCCTGGCCGGAGGACCTTCAGACCCTGGAATATCGAGTCCGGGCCAAAGATGGCGCGTATCACTGGATACACGACTCCTTCAAGATGGTGCGGAACAAAAGCGTCAAACCGGTGGAAATTGCCGGAGCCTGGTTGGATATCACGGAGCGCAAGGTCCTGGAGGCCCAGCTCCTGACAGCTCAAAAGATGGAGGCTGTGGGACGGCTGGCCGGGGGCGTGGCCCATGATTTCAATAATCTCCTGATGGCCATCATGGGGTATGGCGAGCTCATGCGAACCAGTCTCTATCAGGATGACCCCCTCTTTCACTATGTCGAAGATATCCTCAAGGCCACGGATCGGGCGGCAGCCTTGACTCAACAACTGCTGGCCTTTTCCCGCCAACAGATGATCCAACCCCAGATACTCAATCTTAACCGGTTGGTGGCAGACCTGCAAAAGATGGTGCGGCGGCTCCTGGGAGAACACATTGAGTTTGAAATAGTTACCGACCCCGGCCTGGGGATGGTGAAAGCCGACCCGGGACAGATGGGGCAAGTCATCATGAACCTGGCGGTCAACGCCCGGGATGCCATGATCACCGGGGGCCGGCTGACGCTAGAGACTGCGAATATCGAGTTTGCCAGTAATCACGAATGCCGCTTCGATATTCTGCCGCCGGGCCGTTATGTGAGACTGACCCTCAGGGACAACGGGAGTGGTATGGATGAGCAAACCCTGGCCCACATCTTCGAGCCGTTCTTTATGATGAAAGACCCAGGACGAGGTACCGGCCTGGGGCTACCCGTGGTGTACGGGATCATCAGGCAAAATGGCGGCTGCATAGACGTGGAGAGCCGGCCCGGGCAAGGCACGATGTTCACGATCTATCTGCCGCGCAGCGAGGCCGCAGAAGAGGCGACCAGGGACCGGATGCCCCTGCGGGATAAGCTTGAAGGGTCGGAAACCATCCTTATCGTGGAAGATGAAGTAGCGCTGCGGACGTTGCTGAGCCGGTTTTTCCGCCTCTACGGCTATGAAGTCTTGGAAGCTCGCGACGGTGGCGAAGCCTTGTTGGCTTGCCAGCAGCACCAGGGTCCCATCCACATCATGTTGACGGATGTGGTGATGCCCCGGATGAACGGCAGTGAATTGGCCGACCGCCTGACGCCCCTGCATCCCGAAATGCAGGTGTTCTTCATGTCGGGCTACACTGACAGCGACCTGGCCCCCTACGGTGTGCTTGACCCCTCCAAAACCATTATTCCTAAACCTTTCAGGCCGTTGGACCTGGTTAAAAGGGTACGGAAGTTTTTGGACGCCCCCAAAGGAGACCTGGATAATTCTTAGCCGTCAAGCTTTTTGAGGGTCAGGATGGCAACCGGCGCATCGGGCTGCTTTGCCAGGGTAATTCTTGGGGTTGATTCAGAATAAGGGAACCACCAA
This sequence comes from Desulfobaccales bacterium, assembly GCA_041648175.1. NCBI lineage: Bacteria > Pseudomonadati > Thermodesulfobacteriota > Desulfobaccia > Desulfobaccales > Desulfobaccales bacterium. Next base: position 13,070 of record JBAZPO010000017.1, read on the forward strand.
TTTTCCTTATAAATAGGGTTGATTATAATTTTTTTATTTATATTTTATTAGATTATGTTTTTATCCATAGGTTGTGGTAGTATTCAGCCGTTATAAAGGGGAGGAAAGTGCCCGTCCAGGAATCAGTCAAGTTGGTGTCCCAGAGCACTCGATATGGCTGGAAGGCTTCGGCCACCGTGGGTATGGTGCTTGAATGCAACGACCGGGGAGCACTCCTCAAAATCCGGCGCGACGATTTGGGCTTGCTCCATGGGATCGCTCCGGGGATCTCTTTTCACCACTTGGTTGAGCGAGGCAGCCTGGACAAAGCCTTTGCCTTCCTGACCGAGTTGAAACAGTTCGGGTCGGCCTTTGGCTGGGAGTTGCAGGTCTCCCAGGCGTCCCTCCCAACCACCCTGTATGTGGGGGGGATAGTGCAAAATGGCCTGCTGCTGATCTTCGGAAGCCGGACGCGGGGAGGGCTGTTACGTTTTTCCCAGTATTTTATGGATAAAGGCCCGTGTGAGATCGAGGATGAGCCTATCCCGGAGCCCATCCCTCTGGCCCAAATCTTAGATGCACGGGAATTGGTCCTACAGGAACAACTGAGCTGCAAGCAAAACCAGTTGGCTAATCTAAAAAAGGTTCTGGCCAGAAAAAGCGCCCGGCTAAAACAAGTCATCGCCGAACTCAAGGCGGCTCGGGCCGGACTCCATACCTTGCAGAGCATGTTGCCCATCTGCTCGTCCTGTAAGAAGATCCGGGACGAACAGGACAATTGGCAACAGGTTGAAAATTACTTCCAAGACCATACCGGCGTGCAATTCACCCACAGCATTTGCCCTGAGTGCGCCCAAAGTCTTTATCCCGGCCTGAGCCGGGAAAAATAGGACTAGGTCCGACCCTACACTTCACCGTCCATTTTTTCCTCGTTCCCAAACTTTTCTCATTCCCAAGCTCCAGGTTCTTTCTCGTTCAAAGGAAGACCTCAACCTCTTCACGTATTTCTAGCCGCGGTCACGTCAAAGGGAAACAATTATACAAGAAAATATCGGCAAGAGGTTTGAGGCTATGAAACCTGGTCATTCCCATGAATTTTTGTTACCGGAAGCAGACATGGACATCCAAGCATGTGTGTTCGAAGCGGTAAAGACCCTGGCGGCCCCGGAAGAACTGCGCCCCCTACAGGACAATTTCGACTATGATCCCGTTTATCGGGAATGGGGCTTTGACGGCTATTACTTTAAGGGCCCTAAAGCCCTGGTGGACCCCGGGGTGTGGGTGCAGAAAATTTGTGACTGGCTGCAGGTTAATTACCCGGACGGCCCCCATTGGGCCATGAAACAATCGTGATTCTAAGGGCCTGCCTTCCCGAAGCGCCCCTGAGAAATCTGGATAACCATGGAGAGGACTGTTATGCCGAACGAGCCGGAAGCCGTCGCCGTCGCCCGAATCAGTCAAGATTTGAGCGAGATCTTTATCAAGATGATGGGCAAGAGGCCTGACCCCGAGGTGGTGCAGGCCGAAGCCGAAGCCTTTGTGGCTAAATATGGCCCAGCCGCCACCCTTGAGGACCCGTTGGCCTGAACCCTCCCTGGGCAGCCCCGCAAGGCATCAAGCCCATGCTGATTGTGGCTGGAGAAAAACCCGGTAATATTGTGGCGCCGAGCCGATTTAACACAAATTTAACCTTACTATAATTCCGATTTAATTATAGGGGTCGATAATTAGACATAAATAACGGGGGGGGAACATGCTATGACGGATTACTTACATGCCCTGGATGGACGGATGAGGATTAAGATCACCGAGGTCAAAGGCTGCCCGGCGGCAGCCCAAGAGCTTACCCGCTACTTGCTCAGTTCCCACGGGATCGATGAAGTGAACGCCAACCCGATTACTGGTAACGTCCTCATGCTTTACAATCCTCAGCAGATTTCTCAAGAGGGCATTCTCACCCTGCTGCAAGACGCCGGCTATCTCAAGGGAAGCGTCCGGGTCCCGGCAAGTGGGGGAGAAGGGTTGGTTTCAGTACTGGCCAAGGCAGTCATGGAAACCGCACTGCAATCCATGGTTATGGCCCTGATTTAACTGAGTTCTTATGACGTTGGGGTCTATCCCCAGCGAGTCCCGGCAGGCTGTTCGCGTTTTGCCTGATTCAAGGTCAGGGGTGGCATCAAGGCATTAAAGCCCCGGCTGTATCCATCATCTCTATATCTAAACATTCCCACGCCAGGCGGTTTTTCCGCCTTTTTTTCTGTATCATCCCCAGCCTAACTCCTGCCCGGCAGCGCCTAATACCAAGTTGCGCTCATAGAAGTAAAAATAGCTTCGGTTTTGTAGAGGCACACTTGCATGTGCGACCACTCTGAGGGCGGACACATAGGTCCGCCCCTACAAAAACTATAATTACCTGTATGACCGCAACTTGGTATAAGAGCGCACCGCGTTAACTAGCTTGACAGCAAACCCTCCCTTACATTAAGCTGGGCCAATGCCCCGGATCTATGCCATCGCCAATCAAAAAGGGGGGGTAGGCAAGAGCACTACTTGCTCCTGTCTGGCCGCGGCCCTGGCCGAAACCGGCCTGAAGGTGCTCATGGTCGACCTGGACCCTCAGGCCGGTCTGACGGTGAGCCTGGGCCTGGACCCCGAGTCCTTCGAACTCACGAGCTACGATTTCCTGATCCGGCCTGAAAGCCTCCGGATGGAGGACCTCATCAGCGCGACCGGAGCTCAAGGGGTTGACCTGATCCCCGCCAACCTCGATCTGGCCGGGGCGGAAGCCGAACTCATCGGGGAGATCGGCTGGGACCGGACCTTGAAAGAAAACCTGGCGCTGGTCATCAGGCCCTATGATTACATCCTCGTCGACGGCCCTCCCAGCCTGGGGGTGCTCACCACCAACAGCCTGATGGCCGCGCATCAGGTCATGGTGCCGGTCCAGACCGAGTACCTGGCCTTGCGAGGATTAGCCCAACTCCAGAGGATCATCCAGAAAGTCCAGAAAAAGGGCAATCCCGGCCTCCAGGTCAAAATCCTCCGGACCATGCACAGCAGCCGGACGCTCCATTCAACCGAGATTGTGGAAGAACTGAAACAGGCCTTCGGGGCGCAGGTGTATGAGACCGTGATTAAGCGCACCATAAAATTTGCGGAAGCTTCCCGGGCAGGTCAGCCGCTGCTGCAGTTTGCCCGGGAATCCGAAGGGGCCCGAGCTTACCGCCAGTTGGCCCAGGAGGTCTTGGCAGATGCCCAAACGCCCGATAAGTAAAGGCCGGGGAGCCGATATTTTCCTGGGAGCGACAGACCAGCCCATCAAAAAGCGGCGGGCTCCCAAAGGCCAGGGGGCCGACGTTTTTTTGGGACCGGAGATAAGCCCGCCTGAGCCGAAGCGCCCCCCTCTCCTGGCTCCCGCGGCCATGGAGGCGGCCCTGGATCGAGTCCGCCAAACCCTGACCCCCTCTCTTGGCACTGTCGACCGGTCGCACCTGGTCGTGATACTGTGGCTGCGGGTGGCCTTGAAAGAGGCTGGTTTTTAATCAGAAACCCTCGCCTGATCCCCCTCCCCTTCTCCAGTGCAGGCAGGCTTTACCCTGCCGTCGCCCCACCGAAACCGTGCAACCTCGCCCCTTTGGCCAGAGTGACAATAAAAACCTGGTCAGCCGCGTCTAATCTTGGGACAGCCGATTTCTGTGGTAAAATAGGGCCAGCCGCATTGGAGGGGGCCTGGAAGCAGGCAGCCTCGACATTTGCTAAATAAGACGTTCCCCGTCATCAGGAAGCCTATGGATATAACCGCCCGTGAGATCATGGATACCAACTTCTCCACCCTGTCGCCCCGTATGACCATTGCCGAGGCCATGCAGGTTTTTCAAAAAGCCGGGGAAGAGCATAAGCAGATTGTCTTCGGCATGGTGGTCACCGAGACGTCGGGGCAATTAGTTGGCATGCTCTCTATGTATGACATCTTCCTGCTGATCCGGCCCAAGCATATTCACATCTGGGGCGAGATCAAGGACGTGGACGTCTCGGGCATCCTGGATGAAGCTTGCCAACGGTCCAAGTCCATGCTGGTGGGGGATATCATGACCACCGACCTTACCACTATCACCCCGGACACCCACCTGCTCCAGGTCATCGACATCATGATTAAAAAGCATGTTCGCCGGCTGCCGGTCCTGGAGGCCGGCAAGATGGTGGGGATGGTGTACATATCCAGGGTCTTTCAACATCTTCTGGGACGGTTTTCGTAGTTTTCGTATTTTCGTAAGAGCTGAAACCAGGGAGTCAGGACTGCCATGGCTGTGAATGATCGCCAGAATGTCATGAAGGATTTAACGGTCAGGGAGGCCATGCGCCGGCTCACCATTCACCTGGCTGCGGAGGCTTCCCTGGAGAAGGTCATCAGCTATGCCATCAAGTACAAGGTTAATGCCATTCTGGTTACCGACGCCGGCGGCGAGGCCTTGGGGGTGGTCACCAAAACCGATCTCATGGGGGCTTATTATGCCGGACTGCCGCTTTCTACCCCGGCGTCCTCCATCATGGTGGGCCCACCTTTGTTCTGCCACCTGGAAGATTCGCTGGATGCAGCCCTGGATCAGATGCGCACCCACAAAATTCATCGGCTCTATGTCAAAGAAGAGGGGCAAAAGGCTGTGGGGGTCCTGGCCTATCCGGATATCGTGGGTTTACTCTACCGCTATTGCCACCAGTGCGACCGGAACCTGCTGAGGAAAACGGCTGATAGGGAGCACTCTCTGTCCGACCGGTTCCGCCTCCGGGAAGTCATGACCCCGGGCGTCTATGCCCACGATGAGAACGACAGTCTGCTCCAGGTGATGGAAGGGCTGGCGGCCCATAAGTTCGGCGCTCTGCTGATTACCGGGGCGGAAGGCGCACCGGTGGGGGTGATTTCCAAGACCGACCTCATCTTAGCCTATAAGCATGGCACCCCGGCCGAGGTCAGGGCCGAGACCGTGATGACCAGGGGGGTACAGGCCTGCGATGGCGATGACATCCTGGTCAACGCCCTGCGCCGGATGATCTTTTCTGATGTCTCCCGTCTCTTTGTCTATCAAGAAGCGCCCGGCCACATTGTGGGCGTGTTTTCTCTGTCCGACGCCGCCCGGCTCCGCTCGGGGACGTGCCGGGCCTGTGTCAGCAGCCGCATTCGCCCCCAGTAGGCTGACCGAAACGGCTATTTCTTGCCCTTGATTTTATCCCACGCCTCGATTTCCGCTTTGGCCCGTTCCCGGTGGTAATAAGTATCGGTCTTTTGTTGCTGACTGAGCAGGGCGATGGAGTAGAGAGAGAGTTCCCCTTCGCGTTCGAGGTCGCTATATTTGAGGGACATGCGCGTTTTAACTCCATTGTAGTAGAATTCCTGGACATCCAACTGTTGCAGGACTCTCGATCTCTGGCCTTGTCCGAACCTGGAAAAACAATAATCCTTTAAGATTTGAAATTGCCGCTCACCTTTGACTGTAATGATAACCCCGCAAAACTTGCCATTCCAAAACTCGTAGACGACATCATCGAGTTTGACGGTCACCATTTGTAAATCTTCCTTAATTTTCTTATAGTAGGTGAAGGGTCCGACGATGGCGATCACTTCCATGGTGTGGAGCGGGTCCAGGGTGGCGATGTCCGTTTGCCACTTGAGGCCCCGGAAGCCATCCGGCTCAGAACCGGGTTTAAAGGTGTAATTGTAGGAAAACATCTGTTCCGGGGCCGCCGGGGCCTGACCCGACCCAAAGACCAGGGCCATGAGCAACGTCATTCCTAAAAGGATGGCCTTTTTCAGCATTCTTATAGTTCCCTCCTGAAACCAGCGTTGACCGGGGTTCTTACCGGGCTCGGTTGCCATTCTCTGACCCGGTTCACCGGGGAGATTCAGGTGGGGTGCATTGTATACGATAGCGAACCCCAAAGCCAGCGAGTTTTTGCGCAGGCCGCCAGCCACCTCGTTTTTGCGGCGCCGGCAAAATCTTGCATCAATTAGGAGATAGACCGATGCTTGATTTACGCAGCATTGATTATTCGGCCCTGGACGTGCCCGAGGTTTTATTGCGCCTGTTTCACCCCCGGCCCGAATCACGCCTCAGCGCTGCCTCGACTGCATTCCAAGACCTCTTGATCCCGGTGGCAGATAACGTGCTCGTGGGGGCCAGCTTGCACATGGGAGAACTGGCCGCCCCTACCCTGCTCTTTTTCCACGGCAACGGCGAAATCGTGGCGGATTATGACGAACTGGCGCCCTTCTACCTGCGCTTAGGAGTCAATTTTATTCCCGTGGATTATCGAGGTTACGGCCGGTCCACCGGCTCTCCCATGGTGAGCGCCATGATGCAGGACTGCCATAGGGTCTTCGCATACTTTCGGGATTGGCTGCCGGAGCAGGGATACACGGGGCCTCTGATCGTCATGGGCCGCTCCCTGGGGAGCGCCTCAGTTTTAGAGCTCGCGGCCAGCTATCCGGACCAGGTGGCGGGTCTGATCGTAGAAAGCGGCTTTGCCTTTGCCGGGCCCCTGCTGCAACTTCTGGGCGTCAACCTCGGGGCTATCGGCTTTCAGGAGAAAGCGGGGTTTCGCAACGTGGACAAGATCAAATCTTATCCCGGTCCCACCCTGATCATCCACGCGGAGCACGACCATATTATTCCATTCAGCGACGGCCAGGCCTTGTTTAACGCCAGCCGCGCCCAGGACAAGACCCTGCTCAAAATCCCCAATGCCAATCACAACGACATCCTCTTGCAAGGTTTTAGCGAATATATGGCAGCCATAAAAAACCTGGCGGATAAGATTCGTAACGCCTGAGAGACCACTCCAGGCCCTGACCAATAACCCTGGCGCCATGCCGGCCTCAGTTCAGTGGAGAATTGCGCCAGAGATGGCAGAAATCCTGGTCGGAGTCGGCGCAGACCCGCGGTACCGTTAGCCTCAAGGATATCGGGGTGATAAGCGTGGTGATGAAGGCCATGAGGATGAGGATGGTGAATTGGGCTTCGGTGAGCAAAGGCGAACCGATCATCCCATTGGCCAGGAGGACGGAGCTCAACAGGAGGATCTCTTTGGCGACGATGAGCGCCACCTCGCCCCGCCCATTCATGCCCAGGCCGATGACCAGGGCTTCCCGCCAACTCCGCCGGAAAAACAGGACTGGCAGTCCGCAACCCACCACCTTGCCGAAGATGGCCACCCCCACCACCGCGGCCAGAAGGAACCAGTCATGGGCCGGGAGATCGAGGGTGACCTCAAACGACAGACTCACGAAGAATATCGGTCCCAGGAAGCCATAAATAATATTGAAGAAACGGTCATGCAGCTTGTGATAAAGTTCTGGTTCGATCACTTCCTGGCGGACGAACTGCCCGGCCAGGAAGGCCCCGATGATGATGTGGAGGCCCACCATTTCTGCCAGGTAACCCATGATCAACGCTATCAACAGCGCGAAGGTAAACCCTTTGGCCTCCCGATCCTTGATACGTCGAGTGAGCGGGGGCAGCACGAACTGGCCCACCAGGATGGTACAGCCGAAAAAGGCCGCCACTTTGCCAATCATTATCAGGAGGCTGAAGGGGTCTACGGAGCCGGTTTTGGCCAGGTTGGTAAGCACTGAAAATGTTACCAGGGCCAGGATGTCGTCCACGATAGCTGCCCCGATGATGATATGGCCCACCTTGGAATGGTGGATCTCCAATTCCTGGAGGACCCGGGTCTGCACCGCAATGGCCGTGATTGACAGTCCCATGCCGATAATGAGCGCTTGGAAGGTGGTGGCTCCGTACAGGACAGCCACGCCATATCCCACCGCAAAGGGCAGGATGAAGCCCCCCACCGCCACTGCCAGGGAAATCCAGAATTGTTCCAGAAGCTTGCGAGGGTCCATCTCCATGCCGGAGTAAAACATCAGGAAGAAAACGCCCAGATCCGCCAGAATGGTCAAACCTTCATGGGGCTGGACCCAACCCAGGAGGGGCGGCCCCAGGAGCAGGCCACCCAACAACTCTCCCAAGAGCCGGGGCAGGCGCAGCCGCTGGAAGAGGTCCCCCAGCAGCCAGGCCACCAGCAAGATCAAGATGATATCGATGATTAGCTTGGTTTCCATAGTCTCGATCAGCCGGTGGCGGTCATCCCGATAGATTCCCGGGTCTTACTCTTTTTCGCCCTTGCCGCGCTCCAACTCAAAGGGCCAATGGGTCACGCCGCCATCCATGAACTTCACGTTCTTAAAGCCCAGACCCTCCAGGATTTTTTCCGCTTCATAGCCCCTTAGGCTCTGCTGGCAGAAAGGGATATACAACTTGTCTTTGGGCAACGTGTGGGCTTTGTCCCGGAGGCGGGCCAGGGGCATGGCAAAGGCTTTCGGATGCTTGAGGCGCTCGCGCTTGAACTCACCCGGGGTGCGAACGTCCAGGAGCATGAAATCTTCACCCCGGTCAGTGAGGGCCTGGACTTCCAGGGGTGAAACGCTCTGGGCCACGCCGGTGAGCTTGTTTTGCATCACCTGGGCGGCATTGACCAACAGGTCGATGGCCACGGAATATGGGGGCGAATACCCCAGGTTGAATTGGGTGAAATCTTCCACCGTTGCCCCCAGGGTGATGGCCGCGGCGGCCACATCCAGGCGCTTGGCGCCGTCCCCAGGTCCCACCACCTGGAGCCCCAACACTATGCCGGTGACCTGGTCAGCCACCATTTTAAGACCCACGAACTGCGCGTCGGGGAGGTAATGGGCGTGGTCCAGGCCCGGAACCAGGACGGTCGCAACCTCGAAGCCGGCCTGTTTGGCCGCGGCCTCGGTCAAGCCCGTAGCGCCCACGGTATAGTCAAAGACCCTAGCCACCGCGGTTCCCACCATGCCCTGATAGGCCAAGTGGCCGCCAGTGAGGTTGGTGCCGATAATCCGCCCTTGGATGTTGGCTTGTTGTCCGGATGATACTACCACCGGCCGGTTGAGGAGGCGATGGTAGGTTTCGGCGCAATCGCCGCCGGCATAGATGTCCGGGTCCGAGGTGCGCTGTTCCCGGTCCACCTGGATGGCCCCGGTCTCCCCGATGGCCAGGCCCGCGGCCCGGGCCAACTCCACGTTGGGCCGCACCCCCACCGCCACCACCGCCAGTTCCGCGGGGAACTCGCCCTTGGAGGTATAGACCCGGTTCAGGTGGCCGTCCTCGTCACTGCCGAGACTGGTGGCCGCCTCCCCGGTGAGCACCTTAACTCCTTTACTTTCCAGGTGTCTTTTTAACAGCGCCCCCATCTCGAAGTCCAGCAAGCCGGGGAAGACTTGGTCCATAGCTTCGACCACCGTGACCTCCACACCCCAGTCCACCAGGGCTTCGGCCACTTCCAGGCCGATGGCGCCGGCTCCGATCAGGGCGGCGCGCCGAGGTTTGTGCTCCTCCAACGCGGCCATGATGGCCAGGCCGTCCCGGGGCTGGCGGATCACGAAGACGTTTTCCACATCGATCCCCGGCACTTTCGGCCGGACCGGCAGCGCGCCGGTGGCCAGCACCAGCTTGTCGTACGGATAGGTTTCCTCCTGGGAAGTAGCCAGGTCCCGGACTTTGACTGCTTTGGCGGCGCGGTCAATGGCCAGCACTTCTTTGCCGGTGAGGAAGTTGATGTCCTTCACCTTGCGGAAATATTCCACATCCCGCATCACCCCCACAGGTGAGGCCAACAGATGCTTGACGTCCGGGATTTCGCCGGAAATCAGGAAGGGCAAGCCACAAGCGGAGTAAGAGATGTAATCGCCTTTCTCCAGGATGGTGATGGAAGCCTGGGGATCTAAGCGCCGGGCTCTCGCGGCGGCTTTGGGGCCCGCGGCCACACCGCCCACTATCACAATTTTCAAGGGATCTGCCATGGTAACGGCCTCCGATAATGCTTCAGGACCACGGGGGAGTTTAGCAGCCTGCCCCACCCCTGAGGTCTGGTCTTAGTTAGCTCTCATCTGAAAACGTTTAAAGATGCAACCGGCCTTCAAAGTCCCCCTTTGGTAAAGGGGGGGATTTTAAAGGCGTTTCCGGATGAAAACTAGTTAGGCGAATTATTCAAATATAAGGCGAGATCGGCGGGAGTTCCAGGGTAAAGCTCAGTTAAAGGAATTTTAGCCCGTTCGCAGCTTCATGAAACTCACAAGCAAGGGATGAGTGGATCGGGGGGGCACACAAGCGCTGGACACTATTCATAGGCAAAGGCCGGAGCAGCATTGACCCTGCCCACTGTTACCTTTGCTGAAGGGCGCTCTTTTAAACTGAGAGGCAGGTTAATTTCAGCATCTCCAGGTAATTCCCGGGGTTCCCAAAAACTGGGATTATCTTTATGCAACTCGCTCCGGCCTCGCCTCATTTGCCCGCTTGCATGGCGGCCCCGCACGCGGGGCATTTCATGGCGGCGCAGGCGGTACCGGCTGCAGCCGACATCTCATTGCCGCAGGAGGGGCACACGCATTTGGCTTGAGTCTTGGTTTCAGGCTCTGCCTCGAACCCGCAGCAGCCACAATCACAATCCGTACCATGGCCTTCTAAGGGCATAACTCTTACCTCTCATTTTTAACCAAAAGATAAGTCCCCGGCCCATTTAGTCAAGTTTTTTACTTGATTATTTACTGTATACCGTGGCGATCCACTGGCAGGAAGCGTGCGATGGGTTATTTTGATGGGGTATTCTGGGTCTCTAAAGGAATGGTAAAGTAGAAGGCGCTGCCGTGTCCCGGGGAAGTATCCACCCAGATTCGGCCACCGTGGGCGTCGATGATCCGCTTGACCGTAGCCAGCCCCAGGCCGAAGCCCGGAATGTTTGCCACCCCCTGGCCCCGGTAAAAGCTTTCAAAGAGATGAGACAGGTCGTCAGGCGAGATGCCGGGACCTTGATCTTTCACGGCGAAGCGGACGGCTGGGTCCTCGACCTGGGCGTTAAGCCAGACCGTGCTGCCCGAGGGACTATACTTGATGGCATTGCCGATGAGGTTTTCCAAAACCCGGCGGAACAGGTACGGGTCGGCCTTCAGGGTGGGAATCCCAGGAGGAAGATTTATTGAGAGGGTGATGTCTTTGGCTTCCGCCAGGGGCATAAGCAGGGTGACGACCTCCTGGCACTCGCCGGCCACGTCCAGGTCCTGGGGCTGCGGGATCATAATCCGCAGGTCCAGGCGGGCGAATTCCAAAAACCGGGTGATGAGTTCTTCCAGGTGGTGCAGTTCCCGGTCGACGGTCTGGAGGTAGTTGATTTGCGGGGGTGATAGCTCCCCCAACTTGCCCTGGAGCAGGCGTCGGATCAGGCCCGCGGTGCCCACGACCGGGGTTTTCAGGTCATGGGCGAACATGTTGACCAGATGCCGGCGCTCGGTCTCCAGGCGTTTTACGAGGGTCAGGTCCCGAATGATGACGGCCCCGCCGTAGATCGCCCCGCGCTCGTCCCTCAGCGCAAAGGAACTGATCATCACCGGCACTTCCTGGCCCGAACGGCTGTGCATGATGAGTTCCTCGGTTACCTCAAGCTTACCCCCCCAGACCTGGTTTAAGGGGAAATTAGCTTCGCCTCCCTGAAAGTGCAAAATTTCCCCGGTGTCTCGGCCCAGGGCTTCCGCCCGGCTAAACCCGGTCATCCTCTCGGCGGCGGGGTTAAATTCCGTAATCCGGCCCTGGGTATCCGCAGTAATCACTGCGCCCGGGGTTTTCTGAATCAGAAAGTGGGACCAATCGTGAGACCTGGTCGAGTTAGCGTGCTTTGCTTTGGGCATCTTATACTCATCGCCAAAAGTTTTTTCTTATTAACCCCTCACCCTACCCTCTCCCACAAGGGGAGAGGAGAATTAGAGGAAAGAACTTTTGGCAAATGCTATAAGTTTTCAGATTTAGGGGCGGGTTTCAGACCCGCCCCTAGCGCAGGCTTTGCCTGCAAAATAATGTAAATCTTATTAACAGTTTTTGCCATGGAGGGCAATCCGATTTTCCCGGAGCTCTGAGTGGAAAGGTCGAGAGCATAGGTAATTGAAAAGGGGACCGCCCCGGATGGACCAACCCCCTTTGAGAAATCCTATGGGAGCCAAGCTCGGTTGAAACGCTCGGCTTCTGAAGCTGATCAATCTCTCCTGGTCATGGCGCCGCCGCACTGGGGACAGGCAACTTCCCGGCAGGGCACCCCCGGTGCATGGGGGACCTGGTGCCCGCAGACCGCGCAGACGCAGGTGCCTTGAGGCCCCCGGCCGGTTCGCGCTCTCCCGCCACCACAACCACATTTCTGTCCAGCCCCCTGACCTTGTCCTCTTTCTTGCACCATACTTCCTCCTCGATCTTCTTAAACGTCCATGCGGGAATATACAAGCATTAGTTCATTAATAAACATTACTCTTACCCTTGGCAAGGGATTTACCGGGGGAAATTCCCTGGCCAGGGCAGAAAAATTATGGTACATATGCCTAGTCTTAAAGGAAATAACATGACCGAAGTGCGTACCCGTTTTTCTCCCAGCCCCACCGGCGCCCTCCATCTGGGCGGCGCTCATACGGCGCTGTTCAACTGGCTCATTGCCCGGCATTATCGCGGGACGTTCATCCTGCGCATCGAAGACACGGACAAAGAACGTTCTAAGGCGCAGTTCGTTACCGAGATTCTTGACGCCATGACCTGGCTGGGTCTTGATTGGGATGAAGGCCCCTATCGGCAGTCGGAAAGACTGCCGATCTATCACGAATATATCCAGCGGTTGGTCGAGCGGGACGCCGCCTATTACTGCAACTGCCCGCCCCAAGATTTGGAGGCCCGCCGCAAAGCCGCCCTGGCCCGGGGCGAAAAACCCAAGTATGACGGCCACTGCCGGGACCTCAAGCTGCCCGCGGGCCCGAATACCGCGGTGCGGTTCAAGACGCCTCAGACCGGCGTCACCCATTGGGATGATCAGATCAAAGGCCCCATCGCTTTTGACAATCAGGAGTTGGACGACCTGGTGGTCCAAAGGGCCGACGGCATTCCCACCTATAATTTCGCGGTGGTGGTGGATGACATCACCATGGGCGTCACCCAGGTTATCCGGGGGGAGGACCACATCCCCAATACCCCGCGGCAACTCGTCATCTATGAAGCCCTGGGGATCGCGCCGCCTCTGTTCGCCCACATGCCCCTGATGTTGGGCAAAGACCGGGCCAAGCTATCCAAGCGCCACGGCGCGGTGTCGGTCACGGCCTACCGGGAGCAGGGTTACTTGCCCCAGGCCCTGGTGAACTACCTGGCCCGGCTGGGCTGGTCCCACGGCGACCAGGAAATCTTTTCCCGGGACGAACTCATCAAATACTTTAGCCTGGACCACGTGACCACATCCCCGGGGGTTTTTGATGAAGAAAAGCTCCAGTGGCTCAACAGCCACTATTTCAAGGAGCTGCCTCCCCTTGAGTTGGCCAGGGAGCTGACCCCGTTCCTGCACTATTTGAGCGAGGCGCCGGACCAGGAGTACCTGGGCCGGGTGGTGACCACCCTGAGCGCCCGGAGCAAGACCCTGGTGGAGATGGCGGAAGCGGCCCGTTTTTATTTTCAGGACCCCCGGCCCTATGATGCCAAGGCCACCCAGAAGTTCCTCACCCCGACTGCGGTTCCCAACATCCGGGAGATCGCGGCGCGGCTGACCCAACTGCCGGAGGTCAACGAAGCGGCTTTGAGTCAGTTGTTCGCCGACCTTGGCCAAGCGACCGGGCTAAAGATGGTCAATCTGGCCCAGCCGGTGCGCGTGGCCCTGACGGGCAAGACGGCCAGTCCCGGGCTCTTTGAAATCATCAATATCCTGGGCCGCGACGAGACCTTGCGGCGGCTTGAGAACGCCATCGAGTTTGTGGAACGGGGTGGCGCGTAAGTTCAGAAATTATCGAAATTCGACTCTGCGGCTGAGTTTTTGCCATATCTTAGGGAGGTTAGTCATGGCTGAAGGCAATCAAGGCTATCGGAAAAAACAGGCTTACTTGATTATCCTGGTGTTCGCCTGTATCGGCATCGCCATTTGGGGGCATAGCGCCCCGATAGCGGTGGTCTCTATCCTGGCGGCTTGCGGTATCGCGTTTTACGCTTCCACCCTGGAACCGCCTAAGGCGCCGGAAGAGCACCACCACCATCATTAAGTTGCCGGTGAGGGACCAGGGTCCACCCCCCTCCCCTACCCCGGCACCGCTGCACTCCCTCAGGTGATGATCCGGCCTGGGCAGCGATTATCATTTATCCGTCTTGCCAGGCTCATAACCGGGTGGCCGGAGAAGCGGCGTGCAGGTGCACCTGCCGCAGCCGATTTCTTTCCCGCTGCCAACCATAAGGAGGGCATTTATGCGTATCGCCGTAATCGGCCAGGCAGCCTTTGGTGCGGACGTCTTAAAAGGGTTAATTGAGCGGGGCCAAGAAGTCGTGGGCGTCTTTTGCCCCCCGGACCGGGGCAGCAAGGTCGATCCCATCAAAGACGCGGCCCAGGCGGCCGGGATTCCCGTATTCCAGCCACCCCGCATGAAAGACCCCCAGGCCTACGATCAGATGGTCTCTATCAATCCCGACCTGGCGGTCCTGGCCTTCGTTACCGATATAGTTCCCGGCAAAGTTCTGGGCGTTCCCAAACTCGGGTCCATCTGCTACCACCCTTCCATTCTCCCCAAATGCCGGGGCGCGTCGGCCATCAACTGGGCCGTGATCAACGGCGAGGCGGTAAGTGGGCTCACCATTTTTTGGGTGGATGAAGGCATCGACACCGGCGACATCCTGCTTCAGAAGAAGGTGGAGATCGGACCCAACGAAACCACCGGCGAGGTTTACTTCAACAAACTTTACCCCATGGGGGTGCAGGCCTGTTTGGAGGCGGTGGATCTGGTGGCCCAGGGCAAGGCGCCCCGGATACCCCAAGATCACTCTTTAGGCACCTATGACCCCCCCTGCGATGAGAAAGTGGCGGCCCTCAACTGGAACCAGCCGGGCCGCAAGGTTTTCGACTTCATCCGGGGCTGCGATCCTCAACCGGGCGCCACCACCACGTTCAAGGGCGAGCAGGTCAAGCTCTATAATGCCGCATATCTCATGGCGGACCATGCCGCCCAGCCTGGGGAGATTCTGGAAGTCACGGACAAAGGCCTCAAGGTGGCAGTAAGCGGGGCTGCACTCTTCATCACCCGCTTCCGCACTAAAGACCTGGGCAAGGTCAAGGCGCCGGATTTTATCAATGCTAAAAAGCCCCAAGCCGGCGACCGCTTCGGCGCGCCGGCTGTAATGCGGTGCTGTTGATTGGTCTCATTCCTCGCTCCCAAGCTCCTGCTTGGGAGCGTAAATTTTGGCCCAAGCTCTGCTTGGGCACCATAAAACCCTAAATGGCCACCAATCTCAAAGATAACCACGTCGTCCTCAAGTCCCGCTACCTGGCGGTCAATTTCATCGGCCTGGCCATGATTGCCGCGGTTTTGGCCTATGCCGGGATGGTGGAAGTGATCAAGTGGCAGTGGGCGCCTTTTAGCGGGTTCGCCCAACTTTCGCCTCAAACCGCAAGCCTGCTCAAATATATCTTCCTGGCTCTGGCCGCGGCCCAGTTTGTCATCATCAAGGTGGTACAGAAGATCCTGCCGGCCCGATCGCTTGACAACCTGCCCCAGGCGGCTATCGTCACTTTCGCCCTCTGCGAAAGCGTGGCGATTTTCGGTCTGGTCCTGTTTCTGCTGAACGGCAATGCCCTGGATTTTTATGTCTTTATGGTGATTTCTCTGGGCTATTTTTACCTGTTTTTTCCCAAGTACGAGCAGTGGGAGCAGATGGTGAAATCCCGTAGTACAGGGAAGAAGGGGACATCACACTAGCCTTGCATTTCGTTTCCTTCGTTCTTTTACTCCAGCTTGAGAACCCCCCTAAAAGAAATTCTCCTTAAAACATCTCTAATTCTGTTAGAGAACTTATTAACATTAAGTCTTAACTAAGATATTTATGCTTTTATAGATATTTTCATGTATATTACTTAGCATATTTTAGAATTTTCATCTTAATCATGCCAGGATTGGCGAAGGAGGCGGGAAATGGATTCCCAAGGTGTCCCAGAAACTCCTAAAACGGATGTTCTATTGACTCTTCAACAAAACCTGCAGAATGTCATCTCTTCGAATCTGGAGGAGATGGCGCAGGAGGAGCTGGGTCATTTGACCCATTTGTTACCGGATATCTGTGGATATCCCCATCTTTGCCAGCAGTGGGAGATTGCCCTGAAGGCCCTTGAGAAAGATAAACTTAACCTCAGACTGGCCCTTATGGTCAGGGAAGATCTCGAGTCTCGCCTGGATGAAGCGAAAGTGCAAGCACGATTGCAAAAGTTGAATGAGGACTTTAAAAAAGCTCTACTCCAACAACAGGATGTTGCTTGTCAGGATGAACTGGCCCAATTTATTCAATTGCTCTCGGAGCTTGGCAGTGATGAGTCGCTTACAGGAGAAATGGAACTGGCCGCCCAGGCGCTCCTGCAGGATAAACCGAACGCAAGCCTGGCCTCCAAAATACGCGTGCATATCCAATCTCGCCTTAAGCAAAAGAAAAGTCTCCTTAAAGGCGCTTCCCCGGCATCGCAAGTCTTCTTAGGAGTTCTGACCTTTCTTGGCTTGTTTTTTCTGTTATTTGTAGGTCTTCCTATAATCATTGGATCCTTAGCATATGTTTCTGGAATTGTTCTTCAGCAATGGACAGCGGTTTCGAAATGGGCATGGGACCCAACAGTGGTTTTTGGTGCGTGGAGCTCAGCTTGGCAGGGGATTCCCGCACCTTTAAAATTTGCGGGTTTTGCAGGTGCTGCAGGTGGCATCACCAGCCTTATGGTGCGGATGCCCGATTTCGCCCGCTTGCGAGACGCAGACTTCGCCGTGCTCTTTTCCTCGGGCTTTTTTAGGCCATTAATCGGTTTGGTCTTCGCCATTTTTGTGGTCCTTATTATCGAATCTGGCATTCTCGCTGTGACTGTAGCCCCCGATAAGAAGAACGCTTTCAACGTTATTTTGGGATTCATCGCCGGTTTCAGTGAGATATTTGCCCGGGATATTTTAACGAAGGCCGAACAAACCGTTGGCAGCTTGGCAAAGAAAAAGCAGCCTTGATTAATCGATAAATTTTTTATAAGTATGCTGAATGAAGAAGATCGGCATTTACTACCACCCGAGCTTCAGCCGCAAGAGTTACATGACCGTGGGCAACCGGCTGCGGGACTTTCCTGAGGCCCTGGATTCGCTGCTGACCAAGCCCAACGTGCGTCTCATCCAGGCGCCCCGGGTAGCCAACGATTTGGTCACCAAGGTGCACGACCCGGAGATGCTGACCATGGTGGCCATGGACGGCATGTGTTCCACGGCTTATGAGTCCGTGGGCTCGGTGGTGGCCGGCATGACGGATCTGGCCAAGGGTGAGGTTGACCGGGCGTTCTGCTTCATCGGCGCGGGCGGCCACCACGCAGGTTATCGCCAATTCTGGGGGGCCTGCTGTTTCAACGACGTGGTCATCGCCCTGACCCATACCCGGGAAAGCAGTAGATGGCGGCGCTTTGCCATTGTGGACACCGATGCTCACCACGGCGACGGCACCCGCCAGTTGGTGCGAGAGGACCCCGAGGTCTTGCACCTGTGCTTCTGCGGCACCAATTTTAAAAGCGCTGACGGCACCAAGGTCGATGTCAATGTCCATCGCCCTGACTTTCGGGAAGACCCTGATGCCCACTATATTGACCTGGTGCGGCAGAACCTGCCTTTGATCACTGCCTTCAAGCCGGACCTGCTCATCTGGTACTACGGCTTCGACACCCACCGGGACGACTACGGTTCCATAGGACTTACCGAAACGGCCTATTTCGCCATCTGCGACCTGATGCTGGCGGCCTCCGAGGAGATGGGCGTTCCGCTCCAGGTGGTCCTGGCCGGCGGCTCCATGTCCCATCTGGCCACGGCCACCATCCCCGAAATCATCCGCCGCCTGGCGGATGGGTAGTCCTCCCCTTTTAATCAAAATTAAAAGGGCCTGGACCACCAGAGGTCCTTGCCCTTTAGAACCTTATAGATAGCGTCATTATTTTTAAGACGTGCGCCCCAGAATGGCCTATTTCGATAAGGGTTCTTTGGCTGGGCCGCCTGGGGTGGGGGGCTTGATCAAAGTTCTTTTGGTTACTGAAAATCGAGCGGCCGTCCCATGAAAAGGTATACTGGGTCCAAGTGATCCAATCCAATGGCCACTGATGGTTTGTTTCTGGCCGAATGATGGTTTTAAGGGCGATAAAGACAATTTTCCAAAACCAATCACGCCTGTGGGGTCGCCACCTAAAAAATGTAGTTCATTGTCGCCATAGATAACTCCGGCAAAGTCAGCAGAGGGGACAGGGCCAGCGGGAGGGCCGCCAATTAACTGCGCGTCCATTTTTCCCAAAACCAGGTCTTGATTTTGATCAGTGATGGTTATGGTAATGTCGTAATCCATAAATTTTTGCGTTAGGGGGGTGGATCCATCAGCGCGAACCCAGCCAACCGTCGCAGTTCCCTTCCAGACGCCTTTGAGGTCAGGAATGGGCGCGGAGAGAGAGAAACTGGCCAGACAAACTACTAAAAATAAACACGAGCTGGCAAAGATTATTAATTTTTTCATGGCCATTCTCCTTTTATTAGATTGTTTCCATATTCATTACAATTATCACCTCTGTCAAGAAATTATTGGTAAGCCCTACGTTACCATGGATATTTTCGGTTGTGGGAAGAAAGGAGGGCAGAGACTCTTGTCTGGATCATTCTCCTGTGCTTTCCCATTGCTGGACGTAATATTTTAATTTATAATATATTTAAATGAGTTATGGGTGATACACCCTTGACTACAAACTCTCAAGGACTGGGACAGCTTCCCAGCCCTTTCCCCTATTTATATGCTTACCGATCGCTTAGAATCCCTGGAAAATCGTTACCAGGAACTGGAAACCGCGCTGACCGATCCCGAGGTCATCAAGAACCAGGACCTGTATCATAAGTCCCGTAAAGAACTTTCCGAACTGGCGCCGGTGATCCAGACCTTCCGGCGCTTTCAGCAGGTCGAAAAAGAACTGGCGGAGAACCAGACCCTGCTGAAGGAAGAGGCGGATGAAGAACTGAAGGCCTACGCCCGGGAGGAGATTCAGGTCCTCAAGGACCAGGCCGCCAAGTTAGAAGAAGATCTCCAGTCTCTGATGCTGCCCAAGGACCCCCTGGATGACAAGAACGTCATTTTGGAGATCCGGGCCGGCACCGGGGGTGATGAAGCGGCGCTGTTTGCTGCGGACCTCTTCCGGATGTACACCCGCCTGGCGGAGCGCAAACGCTGGAAAATGGAGATTCTGAGCCATTCGGCCACCGGGGGCGGGGGATTCAAAGAAATTATCGCCTCCATCTCCGGCGATAAAGTATACAGCCAGCTCAAATATGAGAGCGGGGTGCACCGGGTCCAGCGGGTCCCGGCCACGGAATCCCAAGGACGCATCCATACCTCCGCGGTGACGGTGGCCGTGCTCCCCGAAGCCGAAGAGGTGGACGTGCAGATCAGCCCGGAAGAACTGCGCATCGATGTCTTCCGGTCCTCCGGCCCCGGCGGCCAGAGCGTCAACACTACTGATTCTGCGGTGCGGATCACCCACCTGCCCACCGGCTTGGTGGTTTCCTGCCAGGATGAAAAGTCTCAGCACAAAAACAAAGCCAAGGGCTTGAAAGTCCTGCGCTCCCGGTTGCTGGACCTCATGCAGCATGAACAGCAGCAGCAGATCGCCCAGGAACGCAAAAGCATGGTGGGCACCGGGGACCGGAGCGAACGCATCCGCACCTATAATTTCCCCCAGGGCCGGATCACCGACCACCGCATCGGACTGACCCTCTACAAGCTGGAGGACAGGCTGGACGGGGACCTGGAGGAGCTCATCCAGGGCTTGCTCGCTTACTACCGGACCCAGGCCCTGGCGCAGGGATAAATGGCCGAACCCCAAACCGCCTGGACCATCCTGGAACTTCTTCGGTGGACCACTGAATATTTCCGCGCTAAAGGGGTCTCGGAGCCCCGGGCTTCCGCCGAAGTGCTCCTCGCCCACACCTTAGGCATTAGCCGCCTGGACCTCTATCTGCGTTACGATCAGCCCCTCAATGCGGCAGAACTGGCGCGCTTCAAGGCTCTGGTGGTCCGGCGCCGGCAGGGTGAGCCCGTGGCCTATCTCACCGGGCACCGGGAATTCTGGTCTCTTGACTTTCAGGTGACCCCGGCGGTACTGATCCCCCGCCCTGAAACCGAAACCCTGGTGGCCGCGGCCGTGGAGGTCGCGAAAGATAATGTAGGGGCGGGTTTGAAACCCGCCCCTACCGGAGAGCCAGAGCAATCACTGGAGGAAAGGGGACAGGAGCAAAAGCCTCCACGTCTTGAAACAGACACAAAGAACGAATCCTCCTGGGGTTTAGAAATCGGTGTCGGCAGCGGCGCGGTGGTCGTCGCTCTGGCTAAAGAACTGCCGGAGATTAATTGGATAGGGGTGGATATCTCGGCTGCGGCCCTGGCTGTGGCATGGGACAATGCCCGGCGCCATGGGGTGCTCGACCGGGTTCATCTGTTTAAGAGCGATCTGCTCAGTGCATTCAAGCCCCAGCCGTCATTTGACGTGCTGGTGGCTAATCTGCCCTACGTGCCCCAGCCGGAATGGGAGCAACTGCCACGAGATATTAAAGACTTTGAACCACGACAAGCCTTATTGGCGGGAAAAGACGGTTTGGACCTGATCCGGCCCTTAGTTCGGCAGGCACACCAGTATATTAAAGCAGGAGGCTGGATGCTCCTGGAGGTAGGGGATCGGCAGGCGGAAAAAGTCGAGGGGTTAATCCAACAGAGCGGCGCCTATGACCGCGTGGAGAGCATTAAGGATTTCAGTGGGATAGAGCGGGTGGTGCGGGCACGGCGCCGGGATGGAGCCGGTTAAAAAGTCATCTCTCTCAGAAGCATAAGGCTCATATCATCCAGGCCGTGCTTACCGGCACTGACATAGGGCTGACGCGGCTTGTTGTCGTAGCTTTTCCAGCTTTGGCCGTTGTCAAGCCTGACCCGGTCTATCTTGCCGCTACTGTCTTTGGACTCCATCATGACGCCAGAGCAGCCTGACGATACCACCATTGCCGCTACCAGCCAAGGCAGGCACCGTTTTCTTATCCAGCCCTTCAAGTCCATGCCCTCGGGAACTATAGAATAATTCTTCATATCTGTCTTGAAAAGTTCAGAGTTCAAGGTTCAAAGTTCAAGGTTGAGTGGCGGGCGGGGACGCCCGCCCTACCGGGTTTTTCATGGTTTTGAGAGAGCGGCAAGCTCATGAGCGACTGTAAGAAAGGTATCACAATTTCACAAGAAAGTCGACTGTCTTATAACTTTCCTCGTCTCATCTGCCCCACAATCATTCTTGATAGCGTAGACTTACAGCCTCGTTCCGAAGTGCAATTTGGGAACTGAGGGAAAGAACTGGAGAAGATAAAGTTCGGAATTGTTTTAAGCGCTTGCGTTAGAGTTCATTCTTTAGTCAGTAATTGCGCCAACTTATCGAAAGACTGGCTCCAGCCTTGCTCCATATCGGAGCGGTCTTTTTCATTGATACCGGCGGTTCCGGAATGCTTCAGGGTGAGCTTGGTTTTTCCTGCCTGTTCTTCGAGCCTTACGCTTATCTGCATCTCCATCGGAAAATCCGCACTCAATCCGTAGTGGGTTGCCGGAACCACGTTGCCCTCTTTGTCCGCGAAGGAATCGGTCATGACAAGTCGCTCCGGCTCCATGATTTCGCGGTAGATACCGGTGCTCCAATAGTCCTTGTCCTCTGGCGAACGCATGCAGTTCAGGTACTTCCCGCCCACTTTGAGATCGAACTTCGCAACAGGAGACGTGAAGCCTTGCGGTCCCCACCACTTCCTGAACATCTCGGGATCTGTCCATGTCTTCCACACGCGTTCCCGGGGCGCATCAAACACGCGAATGATGATTAGGTCATTTTTGCTTTTATCCATAGAGGCACCTCCCCATCAAGGAATTACAAAAGATCTTGTAAAAATATAAGGAGGGCGACCCAGTCTGTCAAATATTGGGAACTTGAATAATCTTCCCAATTCTACCTAACTCGGAATTTAGTAGGGGACAAATTTCTGTAGCCTTAGAACAAAAAAGGGCACGGCTCGCCCGTACCCTAAAAAAGAAATTACTTCCGGCAATGACTACAAATCTTTAGGGCTGCTGATACGCCCGGTTACCGCAGAGGCCGCGGCTACCGCCGGACTGGCCAGGTAGACCTTGGATTTGGTATGGCCCATGCGGCCCACAAAATTGCGGTTGGTGGTGGCAACGGCGGTTTCGCCCGGGGCCAGGATGCCCATATGCCCGCCCAGGCAAGGCCCGCAGGTCGGCGGGCTGATCACCGCGCCGGCGTCCATGAAAATAGCCATCAGCCCTTCGTCCATGGCCTGGCGCCACACTAAGGGCGTGGCGGGAATAACGATAAGGCGCACGCCTTTGGCTGTTTTGTGGCCTTTGATGATCTGGGCGGCCAGCCTAAGATCCTCGATCCGGCCGTTGGTGCAGGAGCCGATCACCGCTTGGTCGATGCTGACCTCTCCCACCTGGGAAACCGGTACGACGTTGCCGGGCGACGACGGACAGGCCACCTGGGGTTCGAGGTTGCTGACCTCGTAGGTTTTTTCAAAGAGGTACGCGGCCCCGGCGTCGCTCTCATACAGGCTATACGGCCTTAAGGTGCGCCCCTTGACATATTCCAGGGTAATTTCATCCGGAGCGATGATGCCGTTTTTGGCTCCGGCTTCCACCGCCATGTTGGCCATGGAGAAGCGGTCCGCCATGGGAAGGGCCTGGATGGCCGGACCGGTGAACTCCATGGCCATATACCGGGCGCCGTCCACCCCGATATCGCCGATGGTGTGGAGGATCAGGTCCTTGCCGGTTATCCACTCGGGCAGTTTGCCGTTATACACGAAGCGGATACTGTCGGGCACCCGGAACCAGCACTCTCCCTTGACCATAACTGCGGCCAGATCGGTTGAGCCCACCCCGGTGGCAAAGGCCCCCAGGGCGCCATAGGTACAGGTGTGGCTGTCCGCGCCGATGATGACGTCGCCGGGGCCAACAATGCCTTTTTCCGGCAGCAGGGCGTGCTCGACCCCCATCTCGCCGCCGTCGTAAAAATGCGTCAGGTTCTGTTCCTTGGCGAAATTGCGTAATTGCTGGCACTGGATGGCGGAAGGGATGTCTTTGTTGGGCGCAAAGTGGTCGCAGACCAGCACCACCCGGTCCCGATCAAAGACCTGTTTGGCCCCCACTTTATGAAAATCTTTGATAGCCAGAGGCGCGGTTATGTCGTTGCCCAGGGCGATGTCCACTTTGGCCATGATGAGTTCGCCGGGTTCCACGTAATCTTTGCCGCAGTGCGCCGCGAGGATTTTTTGGGTAATGGTTTGAGGTTTAGGCATTACAGTCTCCATATAAATTATAGTATGGCGATGTAGGGGCGGGTTTTAAACCCGCCCCTACGGTATGTTACAGTTCATAGGGCGTGCCGTGCACGCCGAAAAATGGCGGGCATGGCCCGCCCTATAGCTGGCATTTTACAGTTCTTCGGGTTTGGGGCCTTTCTTCGCCGGGCCGCCCTCCTTGAGGAAGTTGAGGCGGTTGAGCCCGTTGATAAAGGCTCGGGCGCTGGCAGTGACCACGTCGGGGTCTACCCCCTGGCCGGTCACCACGTGGCCGGACTCCTCCAGGCGCACCGACACCTCGCCCTGGGCGTCGGTGCCGCCGGTGATGGAACTCACCGCAAACTTCAGGAGCGTGCACTTGGACCCGGCCAGGTGGGTGATGGCCTTGTAGGTGGCGTCGATGGGGCCGTCGCCGAACACCGAATAGGGGCCGACGAGTTGGCCGCCGATCTCCATTTTGACATTGGCCGAGGGCTTGGCCATGGTCCCGGTGACCACCACGAGTTCAACTAGCTTGAAGTGTTCCGGCACCGACTTATAGATAACCTCGGTCTCAACCAGGCTGACCAGATCTTCGTCGAACACGGTCTTTTTGCGGTCTGCCAGGCTCTTAAAGCGGGCAAAGGCCCGGTTCAGTTCCTCATCGTTTACGTAGAAGCCCATCTCCCGGAGCTTGTTTTTGAAGGCGTGGCGGCCCGAGAGTTTCCCCAGAGGCAGCGTGCTCTTCTTGATGCCCACGGTGGAAGGGGTCATGATTTCAAAGGTGCTGGAGTCCTTAAGCACACCGTCCTGGTGAATCCCGGACTCATGGGCAAAGGCGTTGGCCCCCACGATGGCTTTATTGGGCTGCACTGGCACGCCTGAAAGCTTGCTGGTCAGGCGGCTGGTGGGATAGATGTACTGAGTGACAATGTCCGTGTAAAAGTTAAACAGATCCCGGCGAGTGGTCAGGCCCATCACCACTTCCTCCAGGGAGGCGTTGCCCGCCCGTTCCCCCAGACCGTTGATGGTCACCTCGGCCTGGCGCACCCCGTTACTGATGGCGGCCAGGGTGTTGGCTACGGCCAGCCCCAGGTCATTGTGGCAGTGCACCGAAAGGATGGCCTTGTGCATGTTGGGGATGTGCTCCATCAGGTACTTGATCTTGAAGCCGAACTCCTCGGGGATGGCGTAGCCCACTGTATCCGGGAAATTGAGGGTGGTGGCGCCCGCGTTGATGACCGCGGTGAAGACCTGGACGACATAATCAAGGTCGCTCCGGGAGGCGTCCATGGCCGAAAATTCCACGTTGGAGGTATAGCGGCAGGCATGCTTCACCGCGGCCACCGCCATCTCCAGCACCTCTTCCCGGGATTTGCGCATCTGGTGTTTCAGGTGGATATCGGAGGTGGAGACAAAGGTGTGAATCCGAGGATTGGTGGCCTCTTTCACCGCCTCCCAGCAGGCGTCGATGTCTTTCTCAAAAGCCCGGGCCAGGCCGGCGATCTGGGGGCCCCGGATTTCCCGGGCCACGGCTCGCACCGCCTCGAAATCCCCTGGCGAAGAAATGGGGAAGCCGGCCTCGATGACATCCACATTGAGGAGTTCCAGATGCCGGGCGATCTGCAGTTTTTCGTCCACGTTGAGATTAGCCCCGGGGGTCTGTTCCCCGTCCCTCAGGGTAGTATCGAAGATAAAAATTTTGTGTGCCATATTTAAACCTTTTCAGTTGATAGGTTCACGTTGCGCAGGTTGGCGGCGCTCCATTAACCGGCTGGCAATCAGCCGACTCATAGAGATTCCCGCCAGTTCATGAGCCGCGGCGGTCCAATGACCTTCTTCATAGTAGAGGTTCTCGATAGTTTGGCCCGAGAGGGCCAACAAGGGGGTCAAGGACCACAGCGTAATACCGTTATCTGCCGCAATACGCACACACGCCTGCTCATCGGCGGATATTGTCCGACTCTTTTTATAGTCACGCACTTCCTGGGACACGGGAATATAAAACATTATCAACGCACCACCGGCACTTTTTACTGCGGTGTTCAAGTGTTCAACGTAGAGGTTGGTTAAGCCTTTATTAGTCCGGTTGGCATAACCCTCAGCTCCTCGGTTATAGGATACCACCAATCCTGGCGTTGCCTCAGGGCCGGTTTTAGCGGCCCGGTTCACCAGCAGGTCAACCCCCGTCTGTTTAATCAGGTTGGCCGCCTGGGACCAGGAAATCAGCCAGTTGTAACCGGGCAGATCCAGGAGAACTTTTTTCAGGGCGCCCTGGTTGCAGTTCAACTCTTTGGCATGAAGGTCGCCGCGTTTGTCGATATTATAATACTCAGCCCGTTCATTGTCCTGAAAATCATTGCAAAAAAAGCACAGCACGGTAAGGTCAGGGTGAAATTTGCGCCCCACCGTGTCAAATACCTTCACTTCATAATCGGTGCCTTTGCCGGGGCAACCGGCGTTCATAACTTCTACGGACAGACGGTCAGCGGTGAGAATCTTTTCCACTTGGGCGGCAAAGGTTTTCTCGTCGTTGACGCCAAGGCCGTAAGTGAACGAATCTCCCAGAAAAAGCACCCGGTATGTAGTCTGCTTGTCTTCCCGGAATTCCCGGGGTCCGCGCCAGCCCAGGGAGTTGTTGCTATAGGTAAAGTCAAAAACTCCGGGGGAATGTCGCACCCCATGTTGGCCGGGAACAGGAATCTCGCCCAGTTCAGAGTCACAGGCAAAGCGCACCGGCCCCACCTCCTGGGGACGGAACAGCCGCACGGCGCCTTCCGCCATGGCAAAGGCCACCAGAAAACCGAGGAAGACGCATATGATTTTAAAGAGAAGTGACTTCACTGCCGCTCGGTAATCTCTTTATACTCATTGCCAAAAGTTTTTTCTTATTAACCCCTCACCCTACCCTCTCCCACAAGGGGGGAGGAGAATTAGAGGAAAAAACTTTTGGCAAACGCTATAAATATTGAAATGAAGGGATGAACCAGGGTCGTTTGCCCCGGTGCCATCCTCAAAAAACTGCAAGACAAGGTTGCAAAGCTGATGTCGGGACTGCTTCGGGGAGGTGCGGCTAAGCAGCAATCAGGCCTGCTTCCTGGCCTCGCCTCCCCCACTAAGGTCCAATCCCGATTTATTCTGGGTCGGGGGTTCGCTCTCGCCCTTTTCCAACAAGGCCCGCCGGCGATAATACATAATGGTGCTGATAGGCCCGGAGGCCACATAAGCCGCCATGAGCAAAAATCCCATGATCGTGGGTGCGGTGGCCACCACTACAAAGACGAGCACTACAGCCACCAAAGAATGGAAGGGATGCCGCTGGAAGAGGTCCATCTTCTTGAAACTTACATACTTGACATTGCTCACCATCAGAAACGATAGCAGGTAAATCATCGCCAAGGTGTAGACGTGGCGCTCCGGGGCCCATTCGCCGATCTCGTAGTAAAAGATAATAGCCGTGGCGATCATGGTGGCCGCGGCCGGAATAGGCAGGCCGTTGAAATAGCGGGGGTCATGAGAACCCTGCTGAACGTTGAAGCGGGCCAGTCTTAAGGCCCCGCAGACCACAAAGAGGAACGTGGCCACCCAGCCGAATTGATGGTAGGGTTTCAGGGCCCAGAGGTAGACCAGGAGGCCGGGGGCCACCCCAAAGGCCACCAGGTCCGCCAGAGAATCGTATTGCACCCCGAAGTCGGAAGTGCTTTGGGTCATCCGGGCAACGCGGCCGTCGAGACCGTCTAAGACCAGGGAGACCAGGATGGCGATGGCGGCCGAATGGAACCGGCCGTCTATGGCGGCGATAATGGCGTAAAACCCGGCGAACAGGCTGGCAGTGGTGATCAGGTTGGGAAGCAGGTAAACGCCCCGAAAGCGCCGTTTGTCCTTCTTTTTACGTCTCCGGCGAAAACTCATGCCCACCTCCCGATGATGCTGCTCCCGGCTTTCACCCGGTCTCCTACCTTTACCTGGATGGAGCTATCCGGCGGCAGGTAGACATCCACCCGGGAGCCGAAACAAATCATACCGAAACGCTCACCCCGGGCCAACTGCTGCCCGGGTTTGATAAAAGGGATAATCCGCCGGGCCAACAGACCAGCGATCTGGACCACCAGAACCCTCTGGCCGTATTTGCTCTCCAGGACCACGGCCTGCTGTTCATTACGCAGACCCGCGTCCGGGCGCGACGCCGCCTTATATTCCCCCGGCCGGTGCTGCATCTTGGTGACCAGGCCCGTTACCGGAGCGCGGTTAACGTGCACGTCAAAGACGTTCATGAAGATAGCCACATGCCGGGCCGTACTCTCCAGGAACTCTTTTTCCTGAACCTCATCCACCAAAACCACGCGGCCGTCCGCAGGGGAAATGATCGCCTCGGGGTCCGACGGGATATCCCGTTCCGGGTCCCGGAAAAAATAGGCAAAAAAACCAGTGGCCAAAAGCCCCAAGACCGTGATCCAGGCCCAGTGACCGATCATCCCCAGGAAGATCAGCACCACGCCGGCCAGAATCAAAGGATACCCTTGGGGCGCAATCGGGCTGCGTTTCGTATCAGAGGCTGGTGGCATACTTACCGGCCATCCTGCCTGGACAACGCTAAGGTTTGGGGAAAAAGGCGAAAAGGCGAAAAGGCGAAAAGGTTAAAAGCAAAAGGCCCTTTCCCCGGTTCCCATCCCGCTGTTGAATCTGCTTTGATCCAAAGCTTCGTTGCGCGAAGCTCTGCTTTTATTATATAAAAAATTTCCATTTAATTACAGCACGTTTCCCAGCTCAGTGTTTTTCCCTTTTCGCCTTTTTCCCTCTTCGCCTTTTCGCCCCTTATTTCTTCAGCCAGCCCATCATGGAGCGCAGTTTCTTGCCCACTTCCTCGATGGGGTGCTCGGCCTCCTGGCGCCGAAGCGCGTTGAAGACCGGGCGCCGGGCCTGGTTTTCCAGGATCCACTCCTTGGCGAACTCGCCGGTTTGCACCTCATAGAGGATTTGGCGCATCTCGTCCCGGGTCTCCTCGGTGATGATGCGCGGCCCCCGGGTGTAGTCGCCGTATTCCGCAGTGTCGGACACGGAATAGCGCATGTATTCCAGGCCGCCCTGATAGAACAGGTCCACGATGAGTTTCAGTTCATGGAAACACTCGAAGTAAGCGATCTCCGGGGCGTAGCCCGCCTCCACCAGGGTGTCGAAGCCGGCCTTGACCAGTTCGGAGACTCCGCCGCAGAGCACGGCCTGCTCTCCAAAAAGGTCGGTTTCGGTCTCTTCGGCAAAGGAGGTTTCGAGCACGCCGGCCCGAGTAGCGCCGATGCCCTTGGCATAAGCCAGGGCCGTGGCCAGCGCTTTCCCTGACGCGTCCTGCTCCACCGCCACCAGGCAGGGAACGCCGGCGCCTTTCTCGTATTCGGCCCTCACCAGGTGGCCGGGACCCTTGGGGGCTACCATGATCACGTCAACCTTGGGGTCCGGCACAATCTGGCCGTAATGAATGTTGAAGCCATGGGAAAAAAGCAGGGTCTTGCCCGGTCCCATATGGGGTTTCAGATCGTTTTCGTACAGCGCGGCCTGGACGTGGTCCTGGGTCAGGATCTGCACCACCTGGGCGGCAGCCGCGGCGTCCGACGCGGACACCGGCTTGAAGCCGTATTTTTCCGCCAACTCATAGTTGGGAGTTCCCGGCACTTCGGAGACCAGCACGTCCACGCCGCTATCCCTCAAATTGAGAGCCTGGGCGTGGCCCTGGGAGCCGAAACCGATGATGGCCACCTTCTTGCCTTTAAGAATCCCTAAATCCGCATCTGCATCGTAATACATCTTCATGGTTATCTGCATCTCCTTAAAGAGCTTGGGTACTTTAGACTTTTTATCAATCCTGGTAGGCGGTGCCCACCATGGGTTCTTGATAAGCTGACTGCTGACCGCTGAAAGCTGACAGCTTTTTACTCTTTCTTGCTGCGCTGAATGGCCAGGGTGCCGCTGCGCACCACTTCCTGAATGCCGTGCAGTTTTAAGAGGCCCAGCACCGCTTCGATCTTTTCGTGGTTCCCAGTGATCTCCAGGGTATAGGTAGTGGCGCTGACGTCCACCACCCGGCAGCGGAAGATATCGGCGATCCGCAAGACCTCGGCCCGGGATTTATCTTCGGCCTTGATCCTGACCAGGGCCATTTCCCGCTCCACATGCGGCATTTCGCTCAAGTCCGTCACCTTGATGACATTGATGAGCTTGTGAAGCTGCTTGATGATTTGCTCGATGATCTGCGGCTCACCGACAGACACCAAAGTGATCCGGGAGACATCCGGTTCCATGGTTTCGGCCACGCACAGACTTTCGATATTATAGCCCCGGCCGGAAAACAGACCGGTCACCCGGGAGAGCACCCCAGGAGTATTGTCCACCTCGACTGCAATGGTATGACGCGGTTCCATCTCCCCCCCTCCTTAAGCCAGTAACATCTCGTGCATGGCCTTGCCTGCCGGCACCATGGGCATGACGCATTCTTCGGGTTCCACTCTGAAGTCCATGATCACCGGCCGCGGAGTATTGAGGGCCTCTTGGATCACCGGCACCACTTCCTCGGGTTTGGTGGCCCTTAAGCCTACGGCGCCGTACGCCTCGGCCAGCTTGACAAAATCGGGGGCCGTCATGGGGGTGGAGCTGTAACGCCGGTCGTAAAAAAGTTGCTGCCACTGGCGCACCATGCCCAAGAAGGTGTTGTTCAAGATGGCGATCTTCACGGGCAGTTTGTTGTCCACCACCGTAATCAGTTCCTGGATGTTCATCTGGATGCTGCCATCGCCGGCGATATCGATGACCGTGGCGCCGGGCCGGGCCACCTGCACGCCCATGGCCGCGGGGAAGCCATAGCCCATGACCCCCAGACCGCCGGAGGTCATCAGTTGCCGGGGGCGCTTGAACTTATAGAACTGGGCGGCCCACATCTGGTTTTGGCCCACCTCGGTGGTGATGTAGGCCTCGCCTTTGGTCAATTCATAGAGCTTTTCCACTACGTATTGCGGTTTAATGACCGTATCGCTCCAAACATAAGTCAGAGGATGCTCCTCTTCCCAGGAATTTACGGTATTCAGCCAGGACCGGCGCTGTTCTTGCCAATTCTGGGCCGTCTTGGTCGCCAACAGGTCATTGAGCTGCTTCAGCGTATCATTGCAGTCGCCCACGATGGGGACATCCACCGCCACGTTCTTACTGATGGAACTGGGGTCGATGTCGATGTGCACGATCTTAGCATGAGGCGCAAACTCCGCCAGCTTGCCGGTGACCCGGTCGTCAAAACGGGCTCCCACCGCAATAAGGACATCGGCCTCAGACACCGCCATATTGGCGCAATAGGTGCCGTGCATGCCCAGCATGCCCATCCACAAGGGATTATCTCCCGGGAAGCCGCCCAGGCCCATGAGGGTGCTGGTCACCGGGATCTGCAGGGTCTCGGCGAACTTCAGCAGTTCGCCCGAGGAATTGGACAGAATGATGCCGCCCCCGGTGTACAGCACCGGCTTTTTGGCGGCCAAGATCATATCCAAAGCCCGTTTGACCTGCCGGGGATTGGCATGGTAGGTCGGGTTGTAACTCTTGATTTTGATTTCGTCCGGATACTTGGGGACCGTACTGGCCTGGATGACGTCTTTGGGCAGGTCAACCAACACCGGCCCCGGCCGCCCGGAGCGGGCGATATGAAAGGCCTCGAGGATGGTGTAGGCCAGGTCTTTGACGTCCTTCACCAGGTAATTGTGCTTGGTGCAGGGCCGGGTGATGCCAACGATATCAACTTCCTGAAAGGCATCGTTGCCGATCAGGGCGGTGGGCACCTGGCCGGTTAACACCACGATGGGAATGGAGTCCATGTAGGCCGAAGCAATGCCGGTTACGGTGTTGGTGGCGCCGGGGCCTGAGGTGACCAGAGCCACCCCCACTTGCGAGGAGGCCCGGGCATAGCCGTCCGCGGCGTGGGCCGCAGCCTGTTCGTGGCGCACCAGGATATGCTGGATATCCGGATGCCGGGTCAGTTCATCGTAAATATCGAGAACCACGCCGCCGGGATAACCGAAGATGTGCTTCACTCCTTCCCGCTTCAAACATTCCAGCAGTATCTGGGCCCCATTCCGCTTCATTGCACACATTCCTTCTGGCGATGCTGCGCCAGGATCTGCTCGATCCGGTCGCGACCGGCCAGCTTCAATTTCTGCAACCGTTTGCGTTCGATGGTTTCCGCGGCCGTCAGGTATGGCCGGCGGTTGAATTCTTCCAAGAGTTTCTCATAATCCCGGTGTTCATCTACATACTTTTTCAACTCCGGGTCCCGATCCATCAAATGCTCAATGAGTTCCTGGTCGCTTCTCTCCATGCTCTGCCCCCGACCATTCTATAGATTATTAAAGATCAAATATTAAAATAGTGTTAGATATTTGTCAATCATTGGCAGAATAAGAACTTAGCTCAAGTACAATGATTATTTGTCATGCCTAAGTCAGGTCTCCCTCGGAAAAAATCCATCTCGCATTCAGAGCCCCTAACCCAGGCCCAGCCATCCCTACCGCACCTGACAAAAAAAAACAGGACCGCAAGCGGCCCTGCCTGACAGTTTCGGTAGTGGGGGTCACGGGTTATGACCGCAACGTCCTCCTTGGCCCCACCAGCCCCAGACCCAACAGGCCGGCCGCGACGCCTAACAATACGGTGCCGTCGGATACTCGAATGCCAGCAAGGGTGGTTATAGGCCGGGCAGGATTTTTCATAGAAATAATTATATCTCAAACCGAAGCTAATAATCAAGTTTTAAACGCGGTCCCCTAAAATACTGCCGCCGCGCCTGGGTTTTTAAGCAGCCTGATAAAATGATCGCTACTAACCAACCAAGCGTCTTGCAAATAGCTCCGTGCCTGTCATTCTGAGGGAGCGAAGCAACCGAAGAATCTCATAACTACGGGAAGTTACGAGATCCTTCGCTTCGCTCAGGATGACAAAAAGGCTTTTCGCAAGAAACTCAATTGTGATTGCCCAAAACAAGAGGGCCATGTCTCACGACACGGCCCTCTTGCCGATACAAGCCAGGTGGGACTGCAACCCCCACATCGCGCCCCTTCTTTCGCATTGCTTTTGGGGGGCCGGCGGCAGATTTTCCGGTCCTCAGGCTTCTGACTATAAGTTAATCATCACTTAAACTATTTCAAGAGGGAAATTAACTTTTTTTTAACCGCCCCCTATTTTGTGACTCAAGCGCTTTTGGGGGCCGAGGACGACTGGACCTCTGGGATGGCCATTGGAAATGGAGTGCCTCGCTTGATTTCGCCCTTGATCCAGCAGTGTTCCTTTCCCATCTGCGCAGTGAGTTCCTGTCCCCGAACCAGCATCTCCCAGACCCGCCGCCGGAAGGAACTGGCCGGGGGACCTTCCTCGGCCAGCAATTTTTTGAAGTAAGGATAGCTCAGAATCTGACTGAAGAGATGACAAGCCTTGTTGAACAGGTCGGGGTAAAAGTAAGGCAAATCATGTTGGTTTTCCTCCAGAAAGGCTACGGCCTGCGTCAGGCGCCGGTTGGGGCCCATCCCCTTCTGGAGCTTCCCGGGCTGGGCCAGCTTTTCCAGGGGCTGGAGTTGCTGTACCTGGCTCAAGTAGGCCAGGTGATGGACCACTTCCCGGTGCAACTCCCGGTGCTTGCTGAACGCTTCCCGATGGTCCCGCTGGGAGAGATAGCTGTTGAGCAATTTTTTCACATCCTCGAAGGTTTCCTTGCCATAAGCCCCAAGACGCCGCTGGTTCTTGTTGAGCCAGGCCGACAGGAACTTGAGGCGCTCCTCATGGGTCTTGGTTGAGGTAAGGAGGTCACTGCGCCGGTAGGTAATGGAACCGATATGCTCACCCCGGACGATATCGGTGAGTTCCTTCAAGGTCCGCTTGGTGTCCTTTAAGATATTGAGATTGAAGTCCCGGCCGCCGTGGAAAGGATGGATGATTTCCTGGCGCAGGATGGACATGGCCCGGTCTTCCAGGATATTGAAACGGTTGTACTTGTGCTGCTGGTAAGTCACCTTCAGGATCACCACCCGCCGCTTGGGGTCTACGTAAAAGCCCCCCTCCTTAAGATGTGGTTGGGCCTCCGCTAGCGTGGGTGAGAGTGCGATGAGCGCCACCTTTTCCACCAATGGATAGCGCTTCTGCTCAAATCCCGAGAGGCTGGTGATGGTCCGGTCCGAGGCGCCCAGCACCTTGATGAGGTATTGCTGCTTGAGGTGGCTCAACCGCCGGGCGAACAGCGCCGCCGAAGTGCGGCGCTCCGAGGCGATGGGGAAGCCATACAATTCCATGAGAAATTGATAGACGAATTCCCGTTCCCGCTCGTAGATTAAGTTATCCAGCTTTTTGAATTTCCCCAACGTGCGCCCCAGGGCCTTGAGTTCAGTGTCCAAATCCGATGGAAAGGAGGCGTAAACGCCCATGAGGCGAAAATCGCCCGCATCATCCCGGGCAATGACGTGGGCCCGGTCCATGTGAAAGAGAAACCGCAGCAGTTCCTCATAGTTCGCCAGATCGGTGATATCCCGGGAACCGAGCAACTGCCTGAAAACGGGCCTGAAGTCCCGGTCAAGGTGGGGAGCGATCTTGTCCAGGTCTTCCCGGGCAGAGCGCCGCTTGCCTTCTTCAGGGGTATGGAGCAGATCGAACTGGAAGATTTCTTCCTGATAGGACAGGGGGCGGTTGAAGGCCACCATGCTAAAACTGGGCAGATGCTTATATTCCGAGAAATTCTTTTCAAAGGAAGGCAGGAGTTCCCGGGGCTCGATCAAGGGGTAGGTGGCGTGGTAAGGGGCCAGCAACCCCTCGCGGATATGAGTGTATTCCAGAAAATCCTTGAGAAGTGTGCGATCCCGGATGGCGATAGGCTCTTGCTGGAATGCGGCCAGAGGTAGGCCGTCCAGCTTCACCTCGCCAAAGAATTTCCGGGGATTTACCATATTAACCCGCCATAATTTTGATATGCACCTTACGGGTCCGGGGCCCGTCGAATTCGCAGAGATAGATCCCTTGCCAGGTGCCCAGGAGCAAGCTCCCCTGGCTCACCAGGATCGTGAGGTCGGGACCCATGAGGGACGCCTTGATGTGGGCCGGGGAGTTGCCTTCGCCATGGCGATAAGCCTCCCGGTCGCTGATGACTTTATTCAGCACCATGAGGATGTCGGTCTGGACGCTGGGATCGGCGTTTTCGTTGATGGTCAAACCCGCCGTGGTATGGGCCACAAAGACGTGGCAGACGCCTTCCGTAACGCCGCTTTTGCGCACCAGTTCCTGAATCCTGCCGGTGATATCCACCATTTCGATGCGGCTGCCCGTCCGCACGCTCAAGGTCTGGATCATGTTTACCTCCGGATGAGCAGGGAGGAATCGGGCGGCGCCACCAGGGGTGAGCCCGTCGCGGGTTCCCGGGCCTGCCGGGCTTGCCAGGCCAGAAGCGCGGCGTACTGCACCAGGCCCTTCAGAAACTGGTTTTCTCCGGCCAGGGCGCCCCGTTCCGGGTCGGCCAGATCGGCCGCCGCGGCCCGAGCGGTCCGGGAGTCTTCGTCTCTCCCCAAAAGATGCAGGTAATAGGCCATGGTCTTCAGACGCCGGCCCCAATCGGCCCGGGTCTCAGGGGGGTACAGGGCCTGGATGGCTTCCTCCAACACCGCATCGCTGCGCACTTGCTTTTGTTGATCCGACAACACCAACGGGCTGTCCTGGACCTCCTGGAGCTTGGTCAGCCAGGGAGTGATCTCTTCCGGCCCCGGCAGCCAGGAGTTAAATAGCGGGTCCAGGGCCAGCTTCCGGCTCTCGTCCAAGAGCCGGGTCCGCTCTCCGGGATTGACGGACGGCAACGCCGACTCCAGGTCCGGGGCAGTCTCCGGGCGACCCCAGTGCTGAAAAATCTTCTCCCGCAAGGCGCCGTATTGAGAAGCCCCGGGGGAGTCGGGGTGAGCCGTGAAGGCCGCTTCCAGCATCGAGACCGCATACGCCGGGGGTGGGGAAAATACCTCCTCTAACCCCTGCTCTCGGAAGTGGTCCCAAAATTCCGCTTCCTGCTTGCGTTTGAGGTTCAGGAGCACGCATTCCCCAAAGCCTTCCCGGTCGTTGATGAGTGAGACCAGGAAGTTGCCGCGCAAAACCTCCGGAGGACCTTCCAGAATGATGTAGCTTTCGCCGTTGCCGAAGATGGGGGTCACAAAAGCCGTCGCGGTTCCGGGCCGCGGCACTCCAACGCTTACCTCTTCTTTGGGGAGGAGGTCATGAGGGACTGCCACTCCCTTAGTCTTGAGCAGGTGGAGGGTCTTTTTCAGGGCCTTGCGCCGGAGCTTGTCTGTGGCCCCGCCAAAGAGCGCCACCAACAAGGCCGGAATGGCCGGATGCGGCAAAGCCCCCAACGCCGCCATCAGTCGGACATCCCACTCAGGGTCTTGGGGATCAGGGGTGAGCAGCTTTTGCAGCGCGGCCAGGTCGGCTCCGGATTCCAGGGCCGCATTGATCTCGGCCACCTGGTTGGCCAGCCGCGCCTCTGCCTCCGCCGCGAGCGGGACTGCGCCCCCGGGTTGATTCTTGGCCTTTTTCATGCGTTCCATCAAGGCCTTTCCGGCGGGCCTGATTCGATGGCAACTTCGTCTGCGCGCCCCATCTCACTCAGGTAGACGTTGACCCGTTGCCCCGGAGGTAACTCCAGGACCCGCCCGACGTAGTCCGGCTGAATAGGCAACTCCCGGCCGCCCCGGTCCACCAGCACCGCCAACTCGATACGCCTGGGCCGCCCGTAGTCGATGAGCGCGTCCAGGGCGGCCCGGATGGTGCGTCCGGTGAACAGTACATCGTCCACCAGCACCACTTCCTGGGCATCAATGGAGCCCGGCAGTTCCGTCTTGCCCACCAGGGGCTTGTGGCTGAGCTGGGTCCAATCGTCCCGGTAGAGGGTGATATCCAGCACCCCCACCCGCACGGGAAGGGAGGTCCGCCTGGTAATGATGGCGGCCAGGCGCTGGGCCAAAAAGGCCCCACCGGTCCTGATCCCCACCAGTACCAAGGCGTCCTGGTCCTGATGCTTCGCCATAATCTCATCAGTAAGGCGCTCCAGGGTCTTGTTCAGTTCCCGGGCAGGCATGGCCGAGGTCTTGGTCTTTGTCATGGAATTATCGCTTTCCCCTTGTTCCGAACCCGGCAGGGCGGGCGTCCTCGCCCGCCACCAGCCTTGATAAATGGTGCGCGGTGCGCACTCCAGAGGAGGACTTGTTTCAAACTTGCAGCATCGCCGTCGCCGGTGCCGTATTTTCCCTAACGATGGCAATTGGTTAAATTTTTACCATGATTTCTTCAAGAAGACAAGGTAAGTCGGCCATGGTGTGATGGCTTATTGGCGACAAAGCCGATCAGAGCTATAATGAACCCAACGGTAATTAATTAATCTTAATGGCGGACTCAATCTCTGCACGAACTCAATCCCAACCACGTCATGACCCTGGCAGAAGCTCGGGAGCTCCTGGAGCTTGAGCCCAAGGCCACCAAAAGGGAGATCAAAACGGCCTACCGCCGGGCAGCCCGCCTCTGGCATCCGGACCGCGCCCCCATTGGTGAGGAAGCCCTATACCGCACCCGGATGCAGCAGATTAACGCAGCCTACCAGCGGATTGTCCAATTCATCGAGGCGTATCGTTACGACCTGGTTGAAAGCGCCGGTCCTGAAGATCTCCAGAAATGGTGGGCCGATCGTTTTTACACCGGGGTGTGGGGGCCACCCCCCCCGAAAGATCAAGACGGCGGCAACAATTGATGTCAATCCGGGCATTTCTGGTTTTGGTCATCTGCTTCCATGTAGTCCTGGCGCCGGTGCGGGCTCCGGCCGCCCCTCTGCCCAACACCCGGGAAGATTTGGTCTACCAGGTAAGCCTGGGCCCCTGGGATGATGTGGCCAAGGTTCATCTGGTCTTAAAGGAACTGGAACCGGGACATTACCTGGCCGAGTTTTCCGGCGCGGCCCAGGGCATGTGGCGGCTGCTCAGCCGCTATTTGCCCGAACGCTACCAATCGGAGATGATCTACCGGGAGGGGCGTCTTAAACCCCTGGTTTATCGCGAAGAATTTATGGACAAGGGGCAGCGCTGGGTAAAAGAGTACCGCTTTGACTACGAGCGCCGGCTTCTGACTCTCCGGCGCCAGATCGACGGCGGCGCCTGGGTTAAGAAATGGGAAGTTCCCCTGACCGAACCGGTGTATGACTTGTTGTCCCTGTTTTATAATGTCCGGATTGGGGCCTTCGGGACGCTCAAGGGCGGTGAAAACGTCCGGGTTGCGGTATTGCCCAACCCCAAACCTCAAGAACTCGTCTTTCGCATAGGCGAGAAGACCGAGCCAGGCCTTAAGGTGATGTTAAACTATCGCCCGCAGGACTCCCCTACCGAAGATCACTATTTCATCTTCCTCAATCCGCAGGGAGTGCCCACCCTGGCCTGGACCGAGGTCACCTTCTTCGGCAAGCTGGCGGGGCGCTTGCTGAACCCCGGCGAGATCAAGAAGGAATTGCTGCCGGCCATGGCGCGGCATAATTAATATGACAGGTCGTAAAAAGCGTGGCTGGTAATTTACCACCTCAGGGGCGGTACCTCTCCTTATTTGGCCGCGTTCAGAGATGGCGATGCGCCCTCCCCTGCCTGGTCCTCCTCTTTCTGATCCATTTTGTGCTGCCGGACGGCGCGGTCTTGGCTGCCCCGGCCTTACTTGAGGATTTGCGCTACCAGATAGCGGTTTTGGTCTGGCCGGATGCCGCCCAGGTCCGGGTTACCTTAACGAACCAGGGGCAGGGCCGCCTGGTGGCGGAAGTGTTGGGAGAGACCAGGGGCTTCATCAAGGTCATGAGCGGCAACCACAAGGAACGTCTCCAAACCGAGATGGTCTGGCGGAAGGGGCGTCTGGTGCCGCTGGTTTACCGGGAAGAATCCTGGCGCCACGGGAAACGCGCCTTCAAGGAGTATCGCTTCAATTATCCTCGAGCCCGGTTAGCCTTGTGGGAGTGGCATCAAGGCAAAGGTCTCTTAAAGAAATGGGAGACCGATTTGCCTGAGCAGGTCTATGACCCCCTGAGCGCGTTCTACAATTGCCGATTGAAGATTTTAGGCCCAACCCGAGAAGGCGAAACCAGCACTATCCGGGGCATTCCCTATCCCCAGCCCGAGGCCTTGGAAGTGAGTTTAGGCCCGGAGACCGTCGATGGCCGCCAGGCCAAGGTTTCTTTGGTCAACCCGGTCTTTGCAGGTACCCGGGGTGTGGTATTCGCTATGATCGATGCGCAACGGGTGCCGCACCAGGCCTGGACCACGGTCTTCGGCGTCACCGTCAGAGGGGCCTTGTTACCGGGCAGCGTCATGATGCCCGCGAAATTACCGGGGCTCCCCGCGTCCGGGCCGGCTGCTACCCGGTCTCCCCAGGCTAACATCCCCACACCTGACCCAGATGGGGAAAGCCCGCCATGATCCACCCCCGGGACTGGTACGTGGAGATCGCCGGTCAGGGGCCCGACCTGGTGCTGCTCCACGGCCTGGGGGCCTCCAGCTTTTCCTGGCGCCACAACCGGACTGCCCTGTCCCGCCATTTCCGGGTGATCACCCCTGACCTGCCTGGCCACGGCAAATCCCCGGCGCTCCGGCACGCCGACTACCGCGTCGAAGCCCTGCTCCAGGGTATCCTGGATTTCCTGGACTGGCGCCGGCTTAAGACCGTTATCCTGGGCGGCAATTCCCTGGGCGGGGGCTTAAGCCTGCTTGTGGCTAAAAAGCGCCCCGAGCAGGTGTGCGCCCTGGTGTTGCTGGCCCCCGCCGCAGCGATCACCCGGATTCCCTACGCCTTTTATCCGCTGCGCCTGCCGGTCCTGGGATATGCAGTCGCGACCCTCCTGGGTCCCTGGTTTCTTCCCTGGTTCATGCGCCTGGTTTACTGTCATCCCGAGCGGATGATCCCTGAGGCCGTGGCCGGCTATGCCCCGCCTTACCGATCCCTGAGCCATCGTCTGGCCCTGCGCCAGGTCTGCCGGCAATTGGAGGTTCGACCTCTCGAGGAGATTGCGGAGCTCCTGCGCAGTCTCACCCTGCCCACGAGCCTCATCTGGGGAGCGCACGACCTCATCCTGCCTCCGGCCCAGGGTCACTGGATCAAAAGTCATTTGCCTCAGGCGGAATTTCACCTGCTGCCGGAGGTGGGCCATGCCCCCCAGGAAGAAGCCCCGGTGAAGGTAAACAAGATAATCATTGATTTTTTGGGCCGTTCATTAAACAATTAACGCAAAAGCATTTTTTACCTTTCTCTTGAAGGGAATACTACTAGGAGGGTGACGGGCATTTTACCCGCCACATACACATGACAAAAAACATCATCCCTTTTGCCCGGGCGCAACGTTCCGTCAAGGAGGTCGTGGAGAAGTTTTATCAGGAGTTGGATGACATCGAAGAAATCGTTATCATCGCCAAAGACCGGGAAGGCGAATGGATCTTCGCCAACTCGGAGTTGGAAAATGAGCTGGAATGGATCGGCAGCCTCTATAAATTCATCAACAAGGCCATCTTAGAAGACGAGGAGGATTTTTAGAGCAGCACCTGATACTCCCCCCCGCTCTTTGGGAAACGCAGAACGCTTCTGATTTCTCATAAAAAAATTGAAGAGGGGGGAAACGGCCCCCCTCTTCGTGATATGGATGTGTTAAACTAAGGGAGGCCCCCTCCTCCTGCTTCTCACCCCAAAGAACAATGAAATAATGAAGAGCACTAGAAAAAGAATGAAAAGGATCCAGGCAATTTCCGCAGAAATAGCCGCAATGCCGCCAAGTCCCAATACACCCGCTATTAAAGCGATGATCAAGAAAGTAAGTGCCATACTAAGCATATCTACCTCCAGGCCTCAGATGCGTCCCAGCAGGAGCAGGATAATTATAATGATAAGGATCAATCCTATGCCGCTGCTGGGATAATAACCCCAACCCCCGCTATAGGGCCAGCGTGGCAGCGCTCCGATAAGCAGAAGAATTAATATGATGAGCAATAAAGTGCTGACCATTTTTGTTCCTCCTTGTCAACCGGGAGCGACCAGAAGTGGCCGCTCCCGCCAGGGCGTCCATGCTTCTATTACTTCTTTTCCGGCTCGGGCGGCTTCGGGTGTTCTGGCGGTGCCTGGGGCTGGGTCCCCGGAGTCTGCAGCTGCTTCATCATGGGGCAGGCCTGCATCATCTGCATCATACCTATCATGTGCATCTGATTCAGCATGACCTGCATCTGGTTAAACATATCCTGCATCTTCTTCAGGTCAGCCGGGGGCACCTTGCTTTTGCTCATCATCTGCTGCATCTGCTGCATGTTGTCCTGCATTTGCTTCATCATTTGGGGCATCTCTTGACTCCCCATCATGGCCCCCTGCGGCTGACTCTGGCCCGGCTGCGGGGTCTGGACTTCCCCGGGCGCCTGAGCCATGGCGTAACCCGCGCCCATGAGCAAAGATGCTGTCAGTATGAATACCATCACCTTACGCATAATTGCCTCCCTTTAAAAGATAGTTTAACAGTTAAATTAATAATGGTTTTTTAAGAGTCAAGCAGGAAATTTCCGGATGGTTTTGGGAAATCAAGAGAAGGTGTAGACCAGCCCCCCCGGCTGTTCAGACCAAGGAATGGTGCTCAGGACGTAATTACAGCCGTTTGAAATTTTTGGCTGAAAACTGACCGCTGGTAGCTAGTAGCTACTCAAGCCAGGCCATAATTGCCCGGGGTATCATCCACCGGACCCAGGAGGGCCACGCCCCAGGCTTCCGGCCGGAGCAGGTCCCGGGCTACTTCCAGGATCTCTGCCGTCGTGACCTGCAACATGCCGGTGATGATGTCCTGCAGAGGGATATAGCGGCCGAAGTTGAGCTCGTTTTTGGCCAGACGCAGCATGAGATGGTCGCAATCCTCGGCGGAAAGCATGATGGAGCCTTTAAGATGTTCTTGGGCCGCGGTAAGCTCGGCACGGGAGACCGGCTCGGCTTGCAGATTTTTCAGTTCCTCGCGAATTGCGGCCATAATGGCCTCAAGATTGCCGGGACTGACCCCGGCGGCGATGCCCAAAAAGCCCGCATCGCTGAAAAACTGGACGTACGACTGGATGGCATAAGCCAATCCCAGCTGCTCCCGAATCACCTGGAAGAGGCGAGAACTCATGTTGCCGCCCAGGATCAACTGAAGCATGGTAGCCGCATAGCGCCGGGGATCGCCCGCCGCCACCGCCGGGGCCCCCAAAACGAGGTTGACCTGCTCCAGGTCCCGAGAGAGGGGATAGACCCCGGGATGAGTGCTGACAGGTATCCGGGGTCGGGCCGGGGCGCCGTTGGTAAAATCCTGAAAACCCGCGGTCACCAGGTTCACCAGGTCCTCGTGCCGGATTTTACCCGCAGCCGCGATCACGGTGTCGGCCGGGCGATAGACCTGCCGGCGGTAGGCCAGCAAGTCCTCCCTCTGGACCTGGCCGATCCTCGCAGCCTCCCCCAGGATGGGCCACCCAAAGGGGTTGTCCCCCCAGAAGTTCCGGGCAAAATGCACGTGCACCAGTTCTTCCGGGGAGTCGTCCTGGGCGTTAATCTCCTCCAGGATGACCTGCCGTTCCCGCTCCAGATCTGGAGCCGGGAGGTGCGCCCGGAGTACCAAGTCGCCCAGCAGGTCCACCAGCCGGGGCAGCTGCTCCGCCAGGACCCGGCCGTGGAAGCAGGTCTGTTCCTTGGTGGTGAAGGCGTTGCACTGCCCGCCCAACTGGTCGATTTCCCGGGCAATATCCAGGACGCTGCGCTCGGGGGTGCCCTTAAAGACCATGTGTTCCAGGAAATGGCTGAGACCGTTCTCTGAGGCAGTCTCGTCCCGGGAACCCACATTGAGCCACACCCCCACCGCCACCGAATGGAAGTGAGGCACCTCCTCGGTGACGATGCGGAGCCCGTTACTCAGGACGCTTTTTTGGTACACGCCCCCCCCTGCGATCCGAATCGTCCGGCTGGGGGTTATCATTAGGAATCAAGGCCTTGATGGACAGGCGAATCTTCCCCTGCCGGTCCACGTCCAGAACCTTGACCGTGACTACGTCGCCTTCCTTGAGGATCTCGTCTACGGTTTTAACCCGGCGATGGGCCATCTCCGAGATGTGCACCAGGCCGTCGGTGCCCGGCAGGATTTCCACAAAAGCGCCGAAATCCATGATCTTCTTCACCTTGCCCGTGTAGGTGGCGCCGATTTCCGCTTCTTCGATGATCTCGTTGATCAACCGAATAGCTTCATTAGCCGCGGTCTGGTCGGCCGAGGAGATATGGATGCGGCCATCGTCTTCGATGTCGATCTTTACTCCGGTGGCCGCCACGATCGACTTCACCATTTTACCACCGGGTCCGATCACCTCCCGAATCTTGTCGGGATTGATGGTGAGCACGATGATCTTGGGCGCGTGTTCCTTGAGGGTGGGAGACGGCGCGTCGATAACTTCGTTCATCTTCCCCAGAATATGCAGCCGGGCCTCCCGGGCCTGAGTCAGGGCCTGGCCCATGATCTCCCGGGTCAATCCCGTCATTTTGATATCCATCTGGAGGGCGGTGATCCCGTCTGCGGTTCCGGCCACCTTGAAGTCCATGTCGCCGAGAGAGTCTTCATCGCCCAGGATGTCGGACAACACCGCTACCCGGTCGTCCTCTTTGATGAGACCCATGGCCACTCCGGCTACCGCCGCCTTGATGGGCACGCCCGCGTCCATCAGGGCCATGGAGCCCCCGCAGATCGTCGCCATGGAAGAAGAGCCGTTAGAGGAGAGGATTTCAGACACGATGCGGATGGTATAGGGAAACTCTTCCGCGGACGGCAGTACCTGGGAAATGGCGCGCTCGGCCAAGGCCCCGTGGCCAATTTCCCGTCGTCCAGGCCCTCTAATCATGCGGGTTTCCCCCACCGAATACGGGGGAAAATTATAGTGGAGCATGAAGGACTTGAAGGTCTCGCCCACCAGGGTCTCGATTTTCTGTTCATCCGAAGGGGTCCCCAGGGTGGCGACGGCCAGAGCCTGAGTTTCGCCGCGGGTAAAGACCGCGGAGCCGTGGCTACGGCTGAGGATGTTGATTTCTCCGGTAATAGGACGGACTTCGGTGTAGCTGCGGCCGTCGATGCGGCGTTGTTCCGTGAGCATCAAATTCCGCACCAGCTTTTTCTTAAACTCCGAGAAAAGGCCCTTGGCAACTTTCTCCAGACCTTCCACCTCGGACCCCAGGTCGGCCAGCACCTCATCACGCGCCTGATCCAAGGCCTTATAGCGGGCCTTCTTTTCAGGGATGACCACCGCGGCCAGGATCTTATCTTTGGCCAGGGCCTCGATTTTCTGACGCAACTCCGGGTAATCGGGCGGCTCTACCACCTGCCGTTTGGGCTCGCCGATCTCCCGGCCCATGCCCTTGATAAGCTCTAAGATGGGCTGGAGCTGCTCCTGGGCGAAAAACAGGGCTTCCAGCACTTCATCTTCCTGGATCATCCGCGCGCCGGCTTCCACCATCACCAGGCCCTGGGGCGCCCCGGCCACGATGAGATTCAAGGTGCTCTCTTTGAGCTGGGAATTGGTGGGATTGATTACGAGTTGCCCATCGACCTTGCCTACCCGCACTGCGGCCACCGGTCCGTTAAAGGGGATATCGGAGATCTCCAGGGCCGCGGCGGCGCCGTTTAAGGCGACGATATCCGGATCAATTTCCATGTCTCCGGAGAGCACGGTAGCAATAATCTGAATTTCGTTGACCGTCCCCTTGGGGAAGAGCGGCCTCATCGGCCGGTCAATGAACCGGGAGGTCAGGGTCTCTTTTTCTGAGGGCCGCCCGATTTCTCTCC
Source organism: Desulfobaccales bacterium (assembly GCA_041648175.1). Lineage (NCBI taxonomy): Bacteria > Pseudomonadati > Thermodesulfobacteriota > Desulfobaccia > Desulfobaccales > Desulfobaccales bacterium. The sequence goes on from JBAZPO010000017.1 coordinate 57,394, forward strand.
GAAAGAAACTCCCGGGCACCCGTCCGGCGGCATAAGCCCTCTCCATGTAATCCACGGTCAGGGGTAAAAAATCAATGCCCTCTCTGGGTGAGTCGGACATGGTTGCGGTAACCAGGACCGCATTTTCCCCATAACGGACCAACACTGAACCGCTGGCCTGTTGGGCCAAATGACCCGTTTCGAAATAGAGGTCGCGACCCCCAATTTCTACTGTATATGTCTTTTTTGCCATATGATTCCGATGAGCCTCCTATTTTCTCAGGCCAAGTCGCTCGATCAAAGCCCGGTAACGTTCGATGTCTCTGTCTTTCAGATAATTCAGGAGGCGCCGGCGTTGTCCCACCAGCTTGATCAATCCCCGACGGGAATGGTGGTCCTTGGCATGGACCTTAAAATGATCCGTCAAGTAACTGATGCGCTCGCTCAAGATGGCCACCTGCACTTCCGGTGAGCCGGTGTCGGCGTCATGCAGCCGGTAACGATCAATAATCTCCTGTTTATGTTCTGTATCTAGGGCCACGTCTTCCTCCTTTTGTAGCAGTCAGCTATCAGCTAACAGCTGTCAGCTAAAACTTAAACAGCCTTCCAGCAATGTTGACCGCCTTATTTGCTCTTAAAAAATTTTCAGCATTCAGAATGCTATTGTTCCCATTCTTCTTGGCTCGACGCTTTAAGCAATAAGGGTTGAGCATGATGATATTGTTCCATCTTTTTAAAGCTGACCGCTCAAAAACACTCGCACCGGGGCCAGCACCGCCTGGGGCGTCAGGTTCCTTACCTGGGCCACAGCTATCAGTTCGGCGTCCGCCAGAATCCGCACCTGTTCGCCTTCATGCAAATCCGTTGCGCCGTGCACCAGAGGCCGGCCCTGGCGCAACTGCCGGGCTGCGGCTGCGTCCACCTCGATGGAGCGCAGCCTCGGCAGGCAGTCGGTAAGCGGCACAATCCGGCTCACCAGTCCCTCCTGGCTCAGCTCTGCCAAAGTCACCAGCGGAAGAGCGTCGTCCACCTTAAACGGTCCCACTGCCAGGCGGCGCAAGGCCGCCAGATGCGCCCCGCATCCCAGAACCTCGCCCAAATCCTGGGCCAGGGTGCGGATATAGGTGCCCTGGGAACAGGCAACCGTCATGGTAAACTCCGGGATAACCAGTTCGTCCACGGTCAAATCATAAATCGTCACGGTCCGGGGCGCCAACTCCGCCACCTCTCCCCGGCGGGCCAGACGGTAGGCGCGCTCTCCCTGGTAATGCACCGCGGAGTACTGCGGCGGCACTTGGGTCACCTCTCCCACAAGGCCGGTGGCCGCCTGGATAATCTCCTCCGGGGTCGGCATCGCCTCGTTGGTGGCAATGATCGTCCCGGTGCAATCCTGGGTGTCGGTGGTAACCCCCAATTTTACCCGCGCCCGGTAGGTCTTGGGTTCGGGCATCAGGTAGGGCACCAGCTTGGTGGCTTCCAGCAGGCACAGGGGCAACAGGCCCGTAGCAAAGGGGTCCAGGGTGCCAAGGTGACCGATCTTCCGAATCTTCAACACCCGCCGGGCCCGGCGCACCACCTCGAAGGAGGTCACGTCCGCGGGCTTGTCAATGAGGAGGATGCCGGAGATCATTAATTTGAGTCTTTCAGAATCTTGTTAACCTGCTTTTTTAATAACGAAAGCTTATTCTCAATAATGTCCCATATAGTCTCCAGGTCGATCCCTGGATATTCATGAATCAAGATATTTCTTAGACTAACAATCCTGCCCCACTCCACATCAGGGAATTTTATTCTAAATCCTTCGGGTAATCTTCTGGCAGCTTCACCAATTATTTCAAGATTCCGGATTACCGCGTCGATAGTTTTTCTATCATTACAAAAATCAACTAATGATAATCCTGCTGTATAATCTTGTATCCTTTCAATACATTCGATTATATCACTAAGGTAGATTTTATAATCCCTGGGCATAGATCGTTTCTTTTAATATCGGCTCTTTAAGCCTGGGCTTAAGAGCATCTTTCATTACCAAGTCCACGTCGCAGGCAAACAATTCTTCTAAATAATCTTTAAGATCCATATAAGCATCAAAACTCTTCTTCTCTAATTCTACCAGGAAATCTAGATCACTACTTTCCGTGGCTTCGCCCCGGGCCACGGAGCCAAACAGCCCCAAACTCCGGACCCCAAACCTTTTAAGCGTTTCCCGGTTCTCCTCGATGATTTTCAGGATTGCATCCGAACTTTTTTTCATAGCCTCTTTGCTTCCTCAATCCGGTTGTTATGCCCTGACCTCGATGTGGCTAAACTCTCAACGCTCTTCCGGTTCCCCTGGTCCATGCTGTTCCCTGGCCGCCTCAAACAACTTCTCCAACTGCGCCGCCCGGTCCAGACCTGGATCCGGCAGGAAGAAGAACTCCGGCATCAAACGGAAAAGGTTTTCTTTGGCCACTTCCTGTTTGATGAAGCCCAGGGCCTTGTCCAGCGCCTTGGTCACCTGGATTTTGTCCACGTTTTCCCGCACCACATAGAATACCCGGGCCTGCTTTAAATCCGGGCTCATCTCCACCTCGGTGAGGGTGAGTTCCTTGAGACGGGGGTCGGCGCACTTGTTGAGCAGGATCAGCGCCAGCCGTTCCCGGAGCAATTCCGCCACCCGGGTGGGGCGGCCCGTGGGGGTCCGTTGTTTCACGTGTCTCACTTCTCCAGGTAACAGAGTTCCACCTGGAAATCGATAATCTCCGCCAGGTTCTGGTTCTCGATATATTTCATGATTTGCTGCAGCCGGCTTTCCAGAAACTGGGAATCATTGCCCACCAGGGCCACGCCGATCTTGGCCTTCTGCCACAAATCGTTGTCACCCACTTCGGCTACGGCCGCCTCGAACTTGTGCCGCACTTTCTCGATCAGGCTTTTAACCACCCGCCGTTTACCCTTCAAGGAGTCGTTCTCCGGGATAATCAGCGTAATCAGGGCTGCGGCGATAATCATGGCGACTCACCCGGCTCCCTGGGGCCTGCTTATTCGGCTTGGATTTCGGGCCTGGCCGCCGGGGCCTCCAGGACGGCCTTCACCTTCTCTTGGATATAGGCTTCAATAATGTCGCCTTCTTTATAGTCGTTGAACCGGTCGATGCCGATACCGCATTCATACCCCGCCAGCACCTCTTTGGCATCCTCTTTGAAGCGCTTCAGGGAATTGATCTTGCCGCCTTCGGACACCTTCTTGCCACCGCGCAGCACCCGTGCCAGAGAGTTGCGTTCGATCTTGCCGTCCAGTACCATACAGCCGGCAATGGTTCCCACTTTGGTGATAGAAAAGACCTGGCGCACTTCGGCGCGGCCCATGATCTTCTCTTCCACGATGGGCTCCAGCAACCCTTCCAGGGCGGCATGAATATCATGCAACAGGGCATAGATGATGTCGTAATAGCGCACATCCACCTGCTCCTGCTCGGCCAGAGATATGGCCTTGGGATTGGCCCGGACATTGAACCCCACCACAATGGCATCCGAGGCCGAAGCCAGCATGATGTCGCTTTCGGAGACCTCGCCGAGACCGGAATGGATCATGGAGACCTTGATGTCTTTGGTCCCCAGCTCGGACAGAGCCTTGGCCAGGGCCTCGATGGAACCGTGCACGTCGGCCTTGAGCACCATCTTGAGTTCCTTGACCGCGCCATCCCGCACCTGCTGGTAGAGCTTTTCCAGGGTTACCCGGCTGATGCGGGCCAAAGTGGACTCTCGCTGCTTCTGCTGGCGCATCATAGCGATCTGCTTCGCCTTGCGCTCATCTTCCAGTACGATAAATTCGTCCCCGGCCTCGGGGACGCCGTTGAACCCCTGGACTTCCGCGGGCAGTCCCGGCGGCACTTCATCAATTTTTTCGCCCCGGTCGTCGAACAGGGCCCGCACGCGGCCATACTGCGGGCCGCACACAAAGTAATCCCCAGGCTTTAAGGTGCCTTCCTGGACCAGCACGGTACCCACCGGACCCCGCCCTTTATCCAGCCGGGATTCGATGATCCAGCCCGAGGCCGGTGCATTCGCCACGGCCTTGAGATCCAGGATTTCCGCCTGGAGGAGAATCTTCTCCAGCAATTCTTTGATGCCGATGCGTTTTTTAGCCGACACCTCGGTAAACAGGACGTCGCCGCCCCATTCTTCGGAAACCACGCCCGCGGTGGACAGTTCTCGTTTCACCCGCTCCGCGTTGGCATTGGGTTTGTCAATTTTGTTGACGGCCACCACCAGGGGTACGCCTGCTGCCCTGGCATGGTTAATGGCTTCCGTAGTCTGTTCCATGACGCCATCGTCTGCGGCCACTACCAGCACCACCAGGTCAGTGACCTTGGCGCCCCGGGCCCGCATCGCCGTAAAGGCCTCATGGCCCGGCGTATCCAGAAAGACCACTTCCCCTTGCTTTTCGGGCAGATTGACATAGTAGGCGCCGATATGCTGGGTAATGCCGCCGGCCTCCCCTTCAGTCACCCGGGTCCGGCGTATGGCGTCCAAGAGCGAAGTTTTGCCGTGGTCCACGTGCCCCATGATGGTAACCACCGGGGGCCGGGGAGTGGCCTCGCCTGCTTGGCGGGGAGCGACCGCCAGCAGATCTTCTTCCTGCATGCTGGCGTGTTCCACTTCATACCCGAATTCCCCGGCCACAAGGGTCGCGGATTCAAAATCAATGGGGTAATTAATAGTGGCGATTATGCCCATATGCATGAGCTGCTTGATGATTTCGCCGGACTTGATGCCCATGCGTTTGGCCAGCTCACCCACGGTGATGGATTCCCCCACCTTGACCCGCCGCTTGATGGCCTTGGGCACCGTGAGCTCCGACTTGGAGACCTTCTTGATGGCCTTCTTCATGCCTTTGCGGCGGCCCGAGCCTCGGGTCTCGCCTTCCGCACCGCTATACAGATCGGCCCGTTCCCTGACTTCCCGCTTTTTGACAGGTTTGGCCGCCCGAGCTGCCTCAGTTTCCGGGCGCTTGACCTTCTTCTTGCCCTGGCCGGCTTTCTTTTCTTCCACGACCACGGGGGGCTTGACCGGTCCGGCCCCTGGCCTAGCCGCGGCAGGCGCCGGTCTAGCTCCGGTGGGCCTGGCTGCGGGCCGTTCCGCCGCCGCGGGACGATGCACTGGCGCCGCCGGGGGGGGAGTAGCCGGTTTTTCAGGGGGTAGGCTGATAATCCGGGCCGGCATTTCTTTCTTCTTGGCTTTACCCCGCTGCCGTTTCAACGCCGCGCCTGAGTCCGCCGTCTGAGGCGGCTTTGGCGCGGCCGCAGGTGGTGTGGCCGCAGGCTGGGGTGGAGGTGGAGGCGGGGGTGTGACCGCTGCCACCTCGGGGATTTCGGGGGTTGCCTCGGGGGTCACTGCAGTCGGTCCTTCCGGTGCTGCAGGGGGTGCCGCGGCCGGGGGTGGCGGCGGCGCCACTTCAATGGGCGCAGGCTTCTCTTTGGGAGGCAGCGATACTACCCGGGCCACGGTCTCCTTGGGTTTCCGGGGCTTGATCACCGGCTTGGGAGGAGGCGGTGGCGCGGCTTCCGCCTCGGCAGTTTCCTCCGGGGGCGGTGCCGGCGGTATAACCGGGGGCGGCGGCGCCACCCGTCGACGGCGCTTGACCTTATCACCCACCCGCAGCTCCTCAACCTGAGGCACCGCGGTGGTGATCGTCTGGCGCGCCCGGGCCACTGTCTCATCATCCAACAGACTGAGATAGGTGATTTTTTCCTGCAGCCCCAGTTCATCCCGGAGACGGTGGATCAACTCTCCAACATCCATTTTCAATTCTTTGGCCAAATTTCCAATCCTGGTCTTACCCATATACGTAACCTAACCCCCGAAACTGATTTCGCCCTTGGCGGTGCACAATAATCTTTAACTTTCCTGGACCCCGGCCGTCTTCTCAGGGGTATCGGCCGCATCCTCCGGCCCGCCCCCTTGGATCATTTCCTGAGCCGCAGCGATGAGCGCCGTGGCCTTCTTCTCAGTCAATCCGGTGGACTGGAGCAGCTCATCCAGGCTGGTTTCCGCCACCTCCCGGGCCGACGAGTACCCTGCCTCATGCAAGAGACTGGCCGTGATCTCGCCCACGCCGGGAATGCTCAACAAAGAGAGATAACCTTCTTTCAATGATTTTGAGTACTTGGACTCGCTCTTGACGTCGATTTTCCAGCCCACCAGCCGCGACGCCAGCCTGACGTTCTGGCCCCGCTTGCCGATAGCCAGGGAAAGCTGATCATCCGGCACGATCACTTCCATGGTCTGGCTTTCCTTACTCATAATGATGCGGCTCACCTGGGCCGGGGCCAGGGCGTTGGTGGCAAACTTGGCCTCATCGGGATGCCAGGGGATGATGTCGATCTTTTCGCCCCGCAGTTCCTGCACGATGTTTTGGACCCGGGCCCCCTTCATGCCGACGCAGGCTCCCACCGGGTCTACATCCGAATCCCGGGAAGATACGGCGATCTTGGAACGGCTGCCCGGTTCCCGGGCGCAGCCCAAAATCTGGACGATGCCCTCGGAAATCTCCGGCACTTCGGATTCAAACAGGACCACCAGGAACTGGGGATGGGTCCGGGACAGGATGATCTGAGGACCCCGGGTCTGGCGCTTCACGTCCAGAACGTAGGCCCGGATGCGCTCCCCTTTATGGTAGATTTCCCGGGGGACCTGCTCCATAGGCGGCAGCAAAGCTTCGGTGCGCCCCAAATTGACGATGATACCCTCGGGGTCCAGGCGCTGCACGATGCCGTTCATGATCTCGCCTTTACGATCCTTGTAGTCTTCGTACACCAGGTCTCGCTCGGCGTCTTTCATGCGCTGCATGATCACCTGTTTGGCCGACTGCGCCGCAATGCGCCCGAAGGCCGAGGCGTCCATTTTAAAGCCCAGGCTGTCGCCCACTTCGCATTCCGGGTCCTCTATCCGGCCCTCTTCCAAAGAAATTTCCAGGTTGGGGTCTTTGACGCCCTCCACCACTTGCTTATATTGAAAGACCTCGATCTCCCCGGTTTCGTCCTGGTATTCCACCTCGATTTCCAGACGCGGGCCATACTTCTTTTTGGCGGCGGAACGAATGGCGTCCTTAATGGCACCGATGAGCAGCTCTTTATCGATCCCCTTATCGCGGCTTACCTGATCGATGATGCGCTTCAATTCAATATTCATGCGAGGTACTAGCCCTCCTTGCCAATATTTTTCTGGTCGATATCCAGCCGGGCCCGGGCGATCTCACTCAAGGGGATACACACGATGTGATCTCCCTCTTTGAGATAAACCCCATCGTCTTCCAGACCTTGCAGGATGCCGCTATGCACCTGGCTGCCTTCCCAAGGCGCCCGGGTGGTGACCCGCACCAGCCGGCCCACGAAACGTTGATAATCCTGGGGCTTCTTCAGAGCCCGGGTCAGGCCCGGCGACGACACCTCCAGGGTGAAGGAACTGGGGATGACGTCGTGGACATCCAACAGGCCGCTCACGATCCGGCTGATCCGGGTGATCTCCTCCAGGGTGATGCCTCCGCCGGGACGGTCCACAAACAGGCGCAGGATGGCGCGTCCTCGCCGGGGCCGGGCGTATTGCAATTCCACCAGCTCTGCGCCCTGGGATTCCAGGAGCGGCAGGATCAGCTCCTCCAACCGGGTTACCACGTCTGCTTTGGTTCCAACTTCGTCTGTCACGGTCAACCTGTCGGGAAAAGTTCGTCCCTGTGGATATTGCCCTTCTATTGCTTAAACCGTCAGGCTGACTTGCCCCAACCTGTTCACTCGGCATCAGAACAAAGCCGCCGCCGGCCCCGATCATGGTGCCGTACAGCCCCACTCCCCACGCCCAACCCGATGAGCCAGAAATAGTCTGCAGGGCTGAACGCCGGCATCTAAGCCCTCTTGCTACATCCCAGACCACTTTTTGAGTGCCGACTATCGATAGGCTTCCCGGCGATGTCGAACCTGAGTAACCACAATCAGGTTCACCGAATCATCTATTTCATAAACGAGACGATATTGTCCGATGCGAATTCTATATAATCTTTCATGTCCTTGGAGCTTCCGAACCCCTCTTGGACGAGGCTTTTGCCGCAATCTCTCCACTGTCCCCTCCACCCGTTGCTTGATTTCCGATGGGAGAGAACGAAATTCCTTGGCCGCCGAAACCTTAAATTGAATCCTATAGTCAGACAGCCTTGGTCTCCTCTGCTGACATTTCGGCCTTTAAATTATCCCAGTCCACCGTGGGTTCGTCTTTCCGAGATTGCGCCACCAGGACATCATAGAGGTCTTCCCAGAGTTCGCCCCACTCCGAAAGATCAATGAGAACGGCTTTCTTTTTGCCGGTATCATCTACGACAAATTGGATGCCCTTCATTTCATCCTCGCTTATTTGCTCATCAGCCGATGTTAACCCCATACTGATAATCAACTTGTACCAAACAAAAAAAGCGGGCCGCAGCCCACTTCCGGGAAAATCCAAGATAAAGGTCAATCTCGGGGCACCCCAGAGCAACTACTTATCTCCGCCCTTAAAGTTAGCCGGCCATCCTGCCCCTTACTGTCGGCAACCTCAATGGGGGAAGCGGGTTTCCCCGGTGGACCGGTTGGCCTGCATCGCCAACCGTCTCGCCCCCGGGGCTGGAGCGGGCAACGGGATTCGAACCCGCGACACCAAGCTTGGGAAGCTTGTACTCTACCAACTGAGCTATGCCCGCTCAACAAGTATGTATAATAAATTCCAGGGGAAAAGTCAAGGCATTTTACCATCGAAGGCCTGAGTTGCCGGCCCTCCCCCACCCGATGCAACTTTATTCACTTTCCTGCTTGGAAAATTAAAAATCCGCTTAAGTTACTTTTAAGAACCTCCGATGGGGCTTTTAAATGATTGGCACCGGAGGTCTCACATGGCATGGCAATATGTTGAAAATGTACGGATTCGATTTATCCTCACGGGATTGGTCACCCTGATGCTGCTCGTTTCCATGGCCTCAGCGCAATCCGTTCGAGGGGATGCGCCCCAGGACCTGTTGCCTCAGCCCCCTTGCCTGGAGAAATCTATCCGGCCCCCGGACCGGCCTTCTGTAGCTGACGAGTCTGCCATAGGAACGAATTTTGGAACCGAACCCGCAGCCTCGCACCGGTTTCAGGCCACTTCCCTGTCCCCCTTGCCACCTGCGTCCGCCTTCGCCTTGCAGGCCGATCTGCGTAAATTTCTCGATACCTGGCCGACCCCGGGAACCACGGTTGCCCGGAATGAACCGCCGGATGGGGAATTGACCGACGAAGACCTCATGTAGGCAAGGATAAAATGTGGCGTAGGCACCCTCGCTTGCGCCTTAACCATAGATACTCATCCTCAGATGCACCCGCCGCACAGGCCGTCGATGTCCCCGGCGTGGAGGTAGCAGAAATCCTGGCCGCACTTGGTGCAGTCGTCCACATATGGCTCCAGGCAAAAGTCGCACTGGCGCTCACGATCCACCTGGTAGTCATCGGGATGCAGCGGTATCTCGATTTTATGGCTCTCTTTCAAGTGAGCGAAGATATCGGCCTCACTCAATTCCCGGTCTCGATTCCATCTCGATCTCAGGCCACAATGGCCACAGATCGCACGGTGTCGCCACATAATTCCTTCCTTGAGCTTCAGATTGAGACTGATTAAGAGGGCAGGTTATGAAAGAAGTTCAATCCGTTTAGTTCCTCCCCCTTGATGGGGAGGCTGAGTTGGGGGTGACGGTAACTCTTTATTTACTCCAATCTAAAAATCTCTTCATCAAGGGCTTAGGACCTGCCGGGCCACGGCGATATCCGCGTGGATCTGGGCCGCCAGGGCCTCAAGAGAAGGAAAGCGCTGCTCCTCCCGCAACCGGGCGACAAATTGTACCTCCAAAGGTTCGCCGTACAAATCGCCGGAAAAATCCAGGAGATGCACCTCAAGGGAAAGCTCGGAATTATCAAAGGTGGGACAGGTGCCGATATTGGCCACCCCGGGAAGAATAGCGTCGCCCCGGCTGACCCAGACCGCGTAAATACCGCTGGCCGGTAACAGCTCGTTCGGCGTCAAGATATTGGCCGTGGGCACTCCTAAAAGCTTGGCCCCTCGTCCCTTGCCCTGGACTACCCGGCCCGCCACGCCGTAAGGCCGCCCCAGGAGCCGTCCGGCTTCCGTCACTTTCCCCAGCCTCAGCATAGCCCGGATCAGGGAACTACTCACCACCGCGCCCTGGACTTCCACCCCCCAAACCACCTGTACGGTAAACCCATGGACGGATCCCATCTCCCGGAGAAGGTCGATATTACCCTCCCGGCCCCGGCCGAAACAGTAGTCATGACCCACCACCACTTCCCGGGCCCGAAGGCGCTCGCAGAAATATTGTCTCACAAACTCCCGAGCCGGCAGCGCCGCAAATTTTAGGGAAAACGGCAGAACCACCACCGCATCCAACCCGGCATCGGCCAGGAGCTTGAGTTTCTGATCCTGGGTAGTCAGGAGTGGCAAGTTGACTTCAGGCCGCAAGACCTTTACGGGATGGGGATTAAAAGTTACCGCCACAGCCTGCCCCCCCAGCTCACGGGCCCGCTTTTGCACCCGGTCCAGGATTGCCCGGTGCCCCAGGTGGACTCCGTCAAAATTGCCAATAGTGACCACCGTTCGGGAAAAAGCTGACTCCCCGGGGGGGAGATCATGATATACCATCAATGCGTTCGCCTCTCGCAGTTTGACCTTGACAAGATTTATCTTAAAATTATATATATTGAATTCGGAAATAGCCAGGGTGAAGCGCTTAGGTTTTCCCCGGCATCCGGCCGAAGTGGCGGAACTGGTAGACGCGCTGGGTTCAGGGTCCAGTGGGGGTTTCCCCGTCGGGGTTCAAATCCCCGCTTCGGCACCATTTGATTAATTAAGGCGTAATCTCAATGGGTTACGCCTTTTGTTTTGGGCATTCGCCCCGGTTTGTCCCCGCTTTTGTCCCCGGTGAAACCAGCAAATATGCCGACTACCCAATAACTGTTTACCGGGGCGAGCGGGGACAATTGCCCCCGGGTCCTGTTATCATCCCACCTTCCCTGATGGAGTTACAGATGTGAGAAAACAGATTTTATTTGCCCTCGTTTTTTCCTTGACAAGGCTGAAGATTTATAATTTAATCTGTGCACAAATTGCTGTTATAGCACAATTGGCACAAGCCAGAGAGGAGTTGACGGATGATCATTATTCATGTCCTCACCTTGGCTCAAGAGATCGGCGTTCATCGCAACACCATCCGTAACTGGGTGAAGACCGGCCGCATCGAAGCCCGTCCCGGGCCCGGCAAAGGCCTTCTGTTCACCCCGGATGCGTTCGAACGCCTCTGCCAGGAATTTCACTTGGACCCTGAGCGTCTTCCCATTGCCATGAGTTGCCAACTGGCACCTGCTCCCCTGACCCTGACCCCGGAATCTCTCCTCGCCAACCCAACCGTCGATCGCCCCGGCAAAACCGTGGGATCGGTCATGGTGGTAGGCGGCGGCATTGCCGGCATCCAGGCGGCCCTGGATTTGGCCGATTCGGGCTATTATGTCCACCTGGTGGAAAAAAGCCCCGGCATCGGCGGCAAGATGAGCCAACTGGACAAGACCTACCCCACCAACGACTGCGCCATGTGAATTATCTCGCCCAAGCTGGTTGAGTGCGGTCGGCACTTAAACATCGAGCTTCTCACTCTTTCCCAAGTAACCGATATTTCCGGTCCCCCGGGCAATTTCACCGTCACGGTCACCCAAGAGCCGCGCTATGTCGATATGGACAAGTGCATCGCCTGTGGCCTCTGTGCCCAGAAATGCCCCAAAAAGGTGGACGACGACTACAACGCCAATATGGGCCAACGCAAGGCCATCTACCTTAAGTACAGCCAGACGGTGCCATTGAAGTATGCCATTGACGCCGAAAACTGCCTCTACCTGGCCAAAGGCAAATGCCAGGCCTGCGTTAAGTTCTGCCCTACCGGGGCCATCAATTTCAAAGACCAGGAAGCAATGATTACCCGCAACGTGGGCGCGGTCATCCTGGCCCCGGGGTACAAAGCCTTTGATCCTAGCGGGCTCACCGCTTACGGCTACGGCCGCATCCCCGATGTGGTTACCGGCCTGGAGTACGAACGTCTCCTATCCGCCAGCGGCCCGAACCAGGGGCACCTGCTCCGCCCTTCAGACCGCAAAGAACCCCGGAAGATTGCCTGGATTCAGTGCGTCGGGTCCCGCAATACCACTCCCGGCGGCAACCCCTACTGCTCAACCGTGTGCTGCATGTACGCGGTCAAGCAGGCCCTGGTCACCGCCGAGCACTCCAGCGGCGACGATCTGAGCCAGACCATTTTCTTTATGGACCTGAGGAGCCACAATAAGGAATTTGAGAACTACTACAATAACGCCAAGGGTGCAGGAGTAAAGTTCATCAAATCCCGGCCCCACACCATCTTTCCCGGCCCAAATAATATCGGCGTCAGAGTGGAGTATATCACCGAGGCCGGCGCCAAGGTCGAAGAGAACTTCGATATGCTGGTGCTATCGGTGGGGCTGGAGGCTCCCCGGGACGCCGCAAGCCTGGCGAAGAAGTTTGGTATTGACCTCGATAAGCATAATTTTGCCAAAACCGGCAGTTTTACTCCGGTAAAGACCAATCGCGAGGGCATCTATGTCTGCGGCGCCTTCCGGTCTCCCAAGGCCATTCCCCGCTCGGTCACGGAGGCCTCCACCGCCGCGGCGGAAGCCGCCAAAGCCTTGGTTGAAGCCCGGGGCACTTTGACCCGAGAGAAGACCTATCCGCCGGAACGGGACATTTCCGGGGAAGAGATTCGTATCGGGGTGTTTGTCTGTTCCTGTGGGATTAACATCGCCGGCGTGGTGGACGTCAAGGAACTGGCGGAATATGCTGGCAGCCTGCCGCACGTGGTGTCGGTGGAAAACAACCTCTTTACCTGTTCCACCGATACTCAGGATCTCATCAATCAGAAGATCAAGGACCTCAATCTCAACCGCGTGGTGATCGCGGCCTGCACCCCCCGGACCCACGAACCCCTGTTCCAGGACACATTGCGGGAAGCGGGCCTGAATGCTTATCTCCTGGAGATGGCCAACATCCGCAACCAAAACTCCTGGGTCCATCAGAAAGATCCCGCCTTTGCCACCCTCAAGGCCAAAGACCAGGTGCGTATGGCGGTGGCCAAGGTGACCCGGGACTATGCCTTACAGCGTCTGTCGGTGGATGTGGTCCAGGAGGCCCTGGTCATCGGCGGCGGCGTGGCCGGCATGACGGCGGCCCTGGAATTGGCTGATCTGGGCTATCCCACCACCCTGGTGGAAAGAGGAGAAAAGCTGGGGGGCAACGCCTGGCATGTCAATAAGACCTGGAAATGCGAAGACGTCCGCCCCTGGCTGGGAGATTTGATCTCCCGGGTGGAAAACCATCCCAAGGTTCAGGTATTGAAGAACTCCCGGCTGAAGGCGGTCACGGGCTCCGTAGGTAATTTTTCCAGCGACATCGAGGTCAATGGGGTCAACCGGACGGTCCCGTACGGGGTCGCAGTGCTGGCCACCGGCGGCAAGGAAAGACAGCCCCAGGAATACTTGTATGGGCAAGACCCCCGGATTCTGACTCAGCAGCAGTTCGATACCGAACTGCGGGAGCGGGCCGCGGCCGTGAGTAAAGCGGGCTGCGCCGTGTTCATCCAATGCGTGGGCTCGCGGGAACCCGGCAATATGTATTGCAGCCGGGTCTGCTGCACCAGCTCGGTCCAGAACGCCATGCGCCTCAAGGGGCTCAACCCGGACATGAAGGTCTTCGTCCTTTACCGGGATATGCGCACCTATGGACTGCGGGAGGAGTTCTACACCCGGGCCCGGGAAATGGGCGTTATCTTTGTCAAGTTCTACCTCAATTCCAAGCCTCAGGTTTCCAAAGACGACAAAGACCTGGTGGTGGAAGTGGTTGATCCCATTCTGCAAATGCCGCTAAAGCTCAGGCCTGATTATCTGGTTTTAGCTGCCGGCATCGCCCCCAATGACCAGCATGAACTGGTGGATCTGTTCAAGGCCAATATCAATCAGGACGGCTTTTTCAATGAAGCCCATCCCAAGCTGCGGCCGGTGGACATGACCGTGGACGGATTGTTTGTGGCCGGCCTCTGTCATCACCCCAAAGGGGTGGACGAAGCCATCTCCCAGGCCAAGGCCGCAGCCTCCCGAGCCAGCATCATCCTGGTCAAGGAGTCCATGCAACTGGATGCCATCAAATCCGAAGTGACCGCGGCCTGCGACGGCTGCGCCCTCTGTCTGGACGTCTGCCCCTACCGGGCCATCAAGCTGGAGGAATACCGGGACAACGGCCACGCCCACCGGCGCATCGTCACCGACAAGGCCCTGTGCAAGGGCTGCGGCCTGTGTGAGGCCACCTGTCCCAAGGACGGCGTCACGGTCCACGGCTTCACCCAGGACCAGCTCAAGGCCCAGGTGGACGCAGTGATAGAGGCTTTAACTTAAGTTGTCAGCCTAAATGGAGGTTCAACCCATGTCGGATAATTTTGAACCAGTCATTCTCGGGTTTCTCTGTAACTGGTGCGCTTATGCCGGGGCCGACCTGGCCGGCGTCTCCCGGCTGCAATACCCCCCAAATCTTAGGGTAATCCGGGTGAATTGTTCCGGGATGGTCCACCCCAACCTGGTGGTGCACGCCTTGACCAAGGGCGTCGACGGCGTCCTGGTCATGGGGTGACACTTGGGCGACTGTCATTACCTGGAAGGTAATCACAAAGCTCAAGCCCGTGGAGAGGCCACCAGCCTGGTTTTGGAAGATCTGGGGATCGACCCGGAGCGGTATGCGGTGGCATGGGTCTCTTCCGCTGAGGCCCCTCAGTTCGCCGAAATCGTCCGCAATTTTGTAGGCCAGATCAGGGAACTGGGCCCCAATCCCTGTCGTCCGGCCCAAGCCAGCGCCGCGTGAGGGAGACAGCCATGAAGACCTTTTTCAATCTCATTCAAGAGGTCCAGAAACCTGGTCTCTGCCATCACTGCGGCGGCTGCGTCACCTTTTGCACCGCCATCAATTACGGCGCCCTGGAGTTGGGGGAGGACGGCAAACCCCGCTACAAGGATATCGAGAAGTGTATCGAGTGCGGCCTGTGCTACTCCATCTGCCCGGAGATCGGCGAATTGGACGAGGAAACCAAGCGCCAGGTGGCCTGGAGCGCACCCATGGGCCGCATCCTGGGCACCACCGTTTCCCGCGCCCTGAACCCCGAGGTCCGGGACCGGGCCACCGACGGCGGCGTGGTCACCGCCCTGCTCCTGCATCTCTTTGATCTGGGACGCATCGACGGCGCTATCGTCACCCGCCAAGTAGGCCTGTTCCGGCGCCAGCCCTGGCTGGCCACCAGCCGGGAGGAAATCCTGGAGGCCGCCGGCTTCCACTTCGACACCTCCCACGGCATGAGCCTCTTTTCCGAGGTCTACTCCACCTTTTCCCCGTCCATCGTGGAATTGGATGACGTTGCCAAAAAGCGCCTCAGCCGGGTAGCCTTTGTGGGCACCCCCTGCCAGATCAATTCGCTGCGGCGCATGGAGGCCCTGGGGATCGTCCCGTCCGGCACCATCAAGTTCCATCTGGGCCTGTTCTGCACCGGCAACTTCCACTTCGGCCCGGAGCAGCGCCAGCGGTTGGAACAGATCGGCAAGTTCCACTGGGCCGAGGTGCGCAAGGTCAACGTCAAGGAAGACCTGCTCATCCACCTCACCGATGGCCAGGTGCGCCAGATTCCTTTGGATCAGTTGGACTTCATGAAGCGCTACGCCTGCCACTACTGCGATGATTACGCCGCGGAGTTTGCCGACCTCTCTTTCGGCGGCATCGGAGCCCCGGAGGGCTGGACCACGGTGATCAGCCGTACGCCCTTGGGCCGCGCCATTCTGGCC
Organism: Desulfobaccales bacterium; assembly: GCA_041648175.1. Lineage (NCBI taxonomy): Bacteria > Pseudomonadati > Thermodesulfobacteriota > Desulfobaccia > Desulfobaccales > Desulfobaccales bacterium. The sequence goes on from JBAZPO010000017.1 coordinate 73,313, forward strand.
GATGCCAACGGGGTGGACCTGGAACCTTACAACCACCGGGACAATCCCCAGTTCGCCGCCCAGGCCCTGGAGACCGTCTTGGAATGGTCCGACAAGAAGAAGTTCCAGGCCTCGGGAAAACATCAAGAACTGGAAGTATCCGTCCAGGTGAAAAAAGGATAGGAGGTCTGCCGTGCCCGTTAAAGTTGCTTCTGAATGGCTCAATTCCTGCTCGGGGTGCGAGATCGCCATCCTGAACCTGGGAGAGGCATTACTCACGGTATTGCCTCACCTGGACTTCGTCCACATGCCGGTGCTCATGGACCACAAGTACTATGGGCAGACCGGTGAAGGCGACACGCATCATCTGGAAATTCCCGAGGCCGTGGTGGGCCTGGTCAGCGGCGGCATCCGTAACCAGGAGCACCTGGAGGTGGCCGAGGCCATGCGTAAAAGTTGCCAGGTGCTCATCGCCCTGGGAACCTGCGCCACCCACGGCGGCATCCCCTCCCTCATCAACCAGTTCGAGAACGACGATCTGCTGGACCGCTACTACCATACCGAAACCACTGACGGGGCCGACGCCCCCGGGGAGGGTATCCCGGCACTTTTGGACCGGACCTACGCCCTGGACGAGAAGGTCAAAGTGGATATTTACCTGCCGGGCTGCCCGCCGCACCCCGACCAGATCGCCGAGGTCCTCACCGCTCTTCTGGAGGGCCGCACCCCCGATCTTCCCACCAAAAGCGTGTGCGACACCTGCCCCACCATCCGGGACGGCAAGGGCAAGCTCAATAAACTGCGGCGCTTCCTCGAAAACGCCCAGTATGAGCCCGGCGCGCCCTTGAGCGAGATGCACTGCCTCCTGGAACAGGGCCTGCTCTGCATGGGGCCCGTGACCCGGGCTGGCTGCGCCGGCAATAATGGCGAGGGACCCCGCTGCCTCCTGGCCCGGGTGCCCTGCCGGGGCTGTTTCGGGCCGGTGCAGCGGGAAGGGAACCAACTCCTGGATATGTACAACGCCCTGGCCAGCAACGGTATCGACTTCGCCGGACTCACCGACCCCACTTCGATGCTGCGCTTCTCCGGCGGCCACGGGCTCTTGCGGCACCGGACCGCAAGCCGCAAGTAATGAGGATACTATGGAAGCCAAATGTATTAACGCCAACGCTGACGACGCCTTTGTCCATGGCGGCGGTACCGCCAAAAAGGTCATCAATATTCAGCCCATCACCCGCATCGAAGGGCACGCCCGCATCGCCATTCAGTTGGACGAAGACGGTAATGTGACCGACAGCCGCCTCAACGTCATGGCCCTGCGCGGGTTCGAAAAGTTCATCGAGGGCCGCCCCGCCGAAGAAGTACCCCGCATCGTCAACCGCATCTGCGGCATCTGTCCCTGGATGCACCACACCGCGTCCAACAAGGCGGTGGACGGCTGCTTCGGGGCTATTGTGCCGCCCGCAGGCAAAAAGCTGCGGGAGCTGATGCAGGTCATGGCCCAGATCAACGACAAGATCCTGCACTTCTTCTTCCTGGCTGCCCCGGATTTCATCTTGGGTCCCGGGGCCGACTACTCGGTGCGCAACGTCCTGGGCATCGTCCAGGCCAATCCGGAGCTGGCCCGCCAAGTAGTCAAGATGCGCCAGGCCGGCCAGATGATGATTGAAAAGTTCGCAGGCAAGGTCATCCATCCGGTGGTAGTGGTGCCGGGCGGCTTTGCCAAATCCATGAGCGAAGCCGAACGCCAGGAACTCCTGGAAGGGAGTCGGGAGCAGCTGGAATTTGCCCGCTTCTGCATAGACTTCGCCAAGCAGAACATCTTTTATAAGCTGGATGCGGATACCGTGGGCCTGGGGCAAATCACCAGCGGCTTTCTGGGTACCGTGGACCCCGTCGACGGCTCCTTGAACCTGTTCGAAGGGGTGCTGCGGCTCATGAAGGCCGATGGCTCCTACCAGGACTTTACCTGCGAAGAATATGCCGACTTTTTAGGCGAGCACGTAGAGCCCTGGTCCTACTCCAAGTTCCCTTATGCCAAGGCGTGGAACGAAGGCTTTTCCATGGACCTGGCCGCACCCAAGGGCATCTACCGGGTCAACACCCTGGCCCGCCTCAATGTCTGCGACCAGATCAACACGCCTTTGGCCCAGGCCGAACTGGAGGAATTCCGGGCTCGGTTCGGGCGGCCGGCCCAGTCCACCATGCTCTATCATTGGGCCCGCCTCATCGAACTGGTGTACGCCTGCGAGCGGGTACTGGAAATCCTGGAGGACCCCGGGATCACCGATACCAATGTGCGCGGCGTGGCCACGCCCGGGGCCGGCCGAGGCGTGGGGTGCGTGGAGGCTCCCCGGGGCACTCTCATTCATGACTACCAAACCGACGCCAATGGCCTCATCAGCCGGGCCAACATCATCGTGGGCACCACCCACAACGTGGCGCCCATGAACATGAGCATCCGCCAGGTGGCCGAAAATGTCATCCAGAAAGGCGTGGTCACTGAGGAAGCTTTGAATAAGGTAGAAATGGCGGTGCGAGCCTACGATCCATGACTGAGCTGCGCTACTCACCGCCTGGATGGCGGTCGTACCGTTGAGATCGAGATTTTTAACGCCCAGGGCGATCTTCTTACCCGGGCTTAACTGATAATTTTGAGAGAGAGGCAGGGAACTTACGCCCCCTGCCTCCCGCAGCTCAGAGGCTAAAGCATATCTTTCCCGACCTACTCGGAAATTTCTTTTAAAATCTCGATCTTCACGGCCTGTTTGCCAATAATCCGCTCCAGGTCAGAAATTCTGGCCTTCACCGCCGCCTCAGGATCAGAACCATTCCGAGAAGCCAAAGCCCGACTCCCAGCTTCCAAGAACTTGTCCCACCAGCGGTAGTAAAGGCTTTCGCTGATCTGATACTTACGATAGATATCCGCAATAGAACTCAAGATTTGGATAACTGGATACCTGGTGAGCCTGTGTTTCGAAATATTTTTAGCTAGTTCGACACAGGATAAACACTACCAGGATTAAACCCACCAGAACCATCATATTAAATTCGAGTTTTCGAACCTTTTCATTAGCCTCCGAGATTGGTGCGACATGTTCAGGCTCGGATTCTAGAGCCAACTCGGACATCAGTGCATCATACTCTTCCCGCGTGATTATTCGGCCGGAGGGGGACATGGTTTTCCTGCCAATATCCAGACTTATGATTTCCATGGGAGGCCTCCTTATGTCTATTATCGGCAGGGGAAGGAGATGCCTTAAATTATTTAATCACCCGGGAACCACGATGACCGAGTGGGGAGGCAAGGCCGGGATTATCAAGGAGGAGGGCCAGGGATGGAGTTGCTTAGCCTCACCCAACAGATAGATAATTGGTACAAAAAGCTTATTTAAATCGAAACTATTTATTATATTCTGAGAGAATCAATAGGAGTGGCATGGACGGCTGTGCCAGAAATAATTTTCTACGCGAGTTTCCGCCTATTTACCCCGCTCGGTTCCTTATTTCTATCTTATGAAACACAAATCATTGCCTCAACCCCCTTCCATGTTTATTTATGAAACAAGTTCTTCGATGAATCTCGTTGCCTCGTGGACAAAAGTTGCCGGGCATTAATTAAGGGGTGTACATATGGAACAGGCTAATATGACGACGGTGGGCCAGTATTTGGTCAGGCGTTTGGAACAGGTGGGATTAAAGCACATCTTCGGCGTTGCCGGTGATTATGTGCTGCGGTTCTTTGATTTATTGGAAGCCTCCAGCATCGACTTGGTGACGACTTGTAATGAGCTAAACGCCGGCTATGCTGCGGATGGGTACGCCCGGCTGAACGGTGTTGGAGGGGTGTGCGTCACCTATGGGGTGGGCGGTTTCAGCGTATTTAATGCCGTTGCCGGGGCCTTTGCCGAAAGAGTGCCGTTAATTATAATCAGCGGCGGCCCCCGGATTCTCCAAGGCCCTGCGCGGGTGCTTCTCCACCACACCATCGGCGATATGAACTTGCAATACAAAATCTATGAGCACATCACGGCGGCCGCGGTCGTTCTCCAGAATGTGGATCAGGCCCCGAAACAGATTGACGAGACCATCGCTGCTTGCCTTCGTTTCCGGCGGCCGGTGTACATCGAAATTCCCATGGACATGGTAGGTCAGCCATGCAGCCCTGGCGGTCCTTTTGAAGTGGATACCACCATTCCCAGTGATCCGGAGGTGCTTCCCGAAGCCGTGGCAGAGGCGGTCCAGATGCTCAACGCCGCCAAAAACCCGGCCGTCCTCGTCGGCGTAGAGGTCGCCCGGTTGGGCCTTTGCCAGGAATTGGCAAGGTTCATCAATTTCACCCGGTACCCTTTCGCCACCACTATTTCGGGGAAATCAATCCTTTCGGAAAGACACCCCCAATTCCTCGGCGTCTATTTCGGGAAACTCGGCCCGGAGCCCGTGAGGAAGTCCATGGAAGACGCCGACGTGCTCCTCTGTCTGGGGACGTTGATGACCGACGTCGATCTGGGGATTGACACTGCGACCCATTTCCATGGCGGGATGATCGTGGCCAATTCGGACAAGGTGGGCATCAAGCACCATGTTTATCACCAAGTCGCACTGGGGGACTTTCTTGACGGGCTCCAAGCTGGCCTTCCCCGGGGGCCGGAGGGCCAGGTGGCGTTCGGACACGCCGCTTTGACCGGGGGGGCAGACTTTACCCCGGTGGACTCGCAAAAAATCACCCTGAAGAGATTTTATCAGGAAGTCAACCGCTTCCTGGATAGCAGCAATCTGATCATTTCTGATGTGGGCAACGCTACTCTGTTGGGAGCCGCGGAACTGCTCCTCCCCGATGACGCGCCGTTCATTGCTCAGGCGTTTTACGTTTCCATCGGTTATGCCCTCCCTGCAACCCTGGGGGCCAACCTGGCGTCGCCAAACCTCAGGCCCATCACCTTTATAGGTGATGGCGCTTTCCAGATGACGGTCCAGGAGTTATCCACCATAATCCGGCACGGTCTGAACCCTATTATCTTTCTCATGAACAATGATGGCTATGCCATCGAACGGGTGTTTCATGACGGCCCCTACAATGACTTACAGATGTGGCAGTATCATCGGTTGCCCGAAGTTTTTGGCGGGGGCTGGGCTTGCGAAGTGAAGACCGAAGGAGAGTTGGAGAGCGCGTTGCAGCAAGCCTTAAGCCGTCCGGATGAACTGGCCTTCATTGAGGTACGCCTGGAGCGGCTTGATTATTGGGAGAGCTTATTAAAGTTGAAAGATCTGCGGTAATTGTCCCCTGGAAGAGAGGCGGCCGGTAGCTCAGATCGAAGCAGAGGGAGTCTTAAGTTGGAAAAATCTTGAGGATAATAGGGGCAAAATCGCGCTTTCCCAAGAAAAGTAACGGAACTGAAAAGTTCAATCTTGAATTTTTGAGCGGATCGAATTGTTAAAAAATCCCTGGCGTAGCCTAAAAATCCTGGCGCTGGCGGGAAAAGACCCCTCAGATTTAGGTTTTTTGAAGGCTTAAATCAGGGAAAACCTGATTTTCTTTTTAAGATCAACGAGCGATTATAATACAAACCCATGGTATGGAGGAACAACTCTCAAAATCTCAATACCAAAGATGTGTAACCTAACTCGCGGCATCCATAATTTAAGATATTTTAGCCGCTGGAATAGACCAGGGAAGATTCATGATACCAGAAATTTATGACGAACTGCTGCACAAGCTGATCAGACGCACCATGAAGGGTGAGGTTCGCTGGAAGCTGTCTTCCCGGGGAGACATGTTTAGTATCAAATTCCACAAATTTTCCTTATCCATGACCAGAGGCTCAAATTATATCAACTTTATTATTTCGGATCACAATGACAAGGGGATTGATGAATTTCGCATATCTGATACAGATAAAGATTGGGACAAGATTGCGGCATTCTGTAATCAGATCAAAATGAAGTCTCCGGAGATTAATAATGCAATCAAGGCAATGATCGACGAACTTGAAATAGAAGGGGTTGTTGGATCTAAAGATGCTGATTCTTATTCGGAGGGGAGCCATAAGTTATATAAGATAGCAGGTTGATTTGGTCAAAAAACCGGCACAGAAGAAAAAGTCCCAAAGAGAATGGGCAAATAATAAAGTCATACGCAGGTACTGGTCATGGCTGCAACAAACCACATGCAGGCACGGCGCTACCAGGCGGATTTGACGGTAACCAAGTTTAACCGTCATGCCGGGAATGGAATCTATCTCTTGGATATCGACCATGCGGGGGCACATTTGGAGACCCCGTTCTCTCTAAGCCCTGAATATCCCGTGGAATTTACCTTCTTCCTGCCTGGAGCCACCAGGGAGATCCAGGTTTCGGGACGGGTTATGTGGAAACGACAACTTACCGTTCCACCAGGGAGATACCATTTAAGGGTGCAATTTTATGCACCTCGTTGGGACCTGGATAACCTGCTGCACAATAACCAACCGCACTCTTAGTCGCTACGCCCTAGAAGTCCCACCGGTATGTTTGCCTCGGTTAAGCAGGCGGATAGATGAGGCCAAGATCCCACCTCAGGTTCTGTCGATCTCCAGTTTATATTCTTGATAAAGATCCACATCCCCACTTTTTTCCATCTGCCGATTTTCATAGGGGACGCCGACCCGGCGATAGAATTCATCGGCGATATTTTTGAAGGTGCCGGTGAGAAGGGCGATAAGCCAGTAGCGCATCATTCCAAATTGTTGGTGCACCACCTTCAGGGCCAGGCTGGTACAGGTGTAATTCAATAAGCCGGCAAAGGCTCCATCATAATTAAGCGACTGTGACTCATGCACAATTTGCCGAGCCAACTGGTCAATGAGCGGATCGAGAGTCTGGCGATGTTTGAGCGCAATGTAAGGCATCTGATGGCCTCCGCGGTTCTGATTACTTTATCATCAAGGCAGGCGCAGTCCGCCTCATTCACCTTGAGCGTCACACGGGCTATGCCTTTTTATGTCTAAAATGTAGTGGTATGCCGAAAGCGCCGCCCTGACGCCATCTCCCGCCGAGATGTTATTCTGTTTGAAAGGATCGTTGGTCACATCTCCCGCGGCAAATATGCCCTTCTTGGAAGTCTGGGAAGTTTTATGGTCTACTAGGATTTCCCCAGCCTCGTTTGTATCCACCAGGGACCGGACAAAATCCGAGTTGGGTACAGAACCGATCGCCACGAACACCCCGTTGATGTCCAATTCCTGGGTATCCCCGGTCTTCTGATCTTTATACCGCACCCCACTGACGTTTTGATCTCCAAGGATTTCCTGCATTTCGGCATGCTTAACGACCTGTAAGTGGGATAATTTTGCGACCTTCTCCTGCATAGCGGGATCGCCTTTGGGCTGATCACCCCGGATGAGCAGGTAGATCTGTCTGGCATAAGGGGCCAGATCGATCACCGTTTCCAAGGCGGAGTTGCCGCCTCCCACTACGGCCACGTCCCGGTCTTGGAAAAACGGGGCGTCACAGGTTGAACAGTAGGCCACGCCCCGGCCCTCCAGCCGGTCCTCGCCTGGTACCTTAAGGTGCTTGTGCCGTCCGCCGGAAGCGACGATCACGGTTTTAGCCTGGTAGATGCTACCCTTATCGGTTTTGACCTCAAAGGTGCAGCCCGAGATCTCGCTGACCGCGGTGACTTTCTCCTCAAGTTTAATCTCCACATCCTTCTGCGCCTCCACGTGTTTCCGGAGCCTTTCCGCCAACTCCTTGCCCGTAATGGTGATTTCCCCGATCCAGTTTTCAATGCTGTCGGAGACCAGGGACTGGCCACCGAAGTCCGGGGTGATGAGCAGAGTTCGCAGGCGTTTTCTGGCGGCGTAGACTGCGGCCGCAGCCCCGGCCGGTCCGGCGCCGATGATGATGGTGTCGTAGAGTTGCGGTTCCATAAAGGCCCCTCACTGATGAAAAGTGCACTTGGCAGCGCGCTGATTGGAGGTTAAAAAAACCGGGTGCGTGCCATTTTGCCTCTCAAGCGCGGGACAGTGCCGGGCCATGGTGAGGTACCGTCACCCTATAAGCGGCTCCGACCCGCGTGCGGGCGCGTGCTGCTGGACTCTGTCCCGCGGTGGTCCCACCCTGGTCCCGGGGTAATAATCCGACCACCCTATGGCGCGGTGATAACCCCTGCAAAGCAGTCAGCTTTCCCAAACCCAACAATTCTCGGCAGAGATTCCTGACCAAAGAAGAGGCAACGACCCTGCTTGACGCTCTCCGCAAACGCAGTCCTCAGTTGGCCAGGATTGCCACCATGTCGCTATACGGGGGATTGCGTCTCAGTGAAGTCCTGGGTCTCACCTGGTCTAATGTTGACCTGGGTAATGGGATCATTTATGCTCAAGATACCAAGAACAAGGAATCCCGTCCAATTTTTATAACCGACCCTATAAAACAAGTACTTGATGAAATGACCCCAAGTTCTCCTGCTGATCGCCTATTTAAAACCAAGACCGGAAACCCCGTTCAATGGCTGAGTAAGGTTTTTTGGGCGGTGGTGAAGGGGATAGGTTTCAATGACGGCATTAGTGATACCCGGGAGAAAGTGTGTTTTCATAGTCTGAGACATACTTATGCGTCGTGGGCAGTCATGGCCGGGGTACCGCTTTATGTGGTCGGGCAGGCCATTGGCCACAAATCCCTGGTCATGACTGCAAGGTATGCGCACCTGGCCCCGGATAGCCATAGAGCCGCATTCGAGGCAGTAGCTCTGGTGAAGGCTGAGCAGGGAACCGAGCAATATGAAGCAAAGAAATAATATGAACATTGAGTGCTGGAACCTCCTCGGAGTTTCCAGGCATATCCGGGAGCTACGAGCAGAGATAGCCGAGGTGGCCCAGAAACCTTTAACCGTTTTGATTCAAGGGCCCAGCGGAACCGGAAAAGAACTTATTGCCAAGGATATTCACCATCATAGCCCCAGGAAAAATTTTCCCTTCGTGATTGTCAACTGCGGCGCTATTGTTGGGGACCTCTTTGAAAGTGAACTTTTCGGCCATGAGAAAGGGGCATTTACTGGAGCACTAATTAAGAAGAGGGGGCTGGTTGAGGTCGCCAACGGAGGAACCCTGTTTCTCGACGAGGTTGGGGACCTAAGAGCCGACCATCAGGTAAAGCTGCTCAGGTTCTTACAAGACAAAACTTATCGCCCCGTGGGGGGAGAGACGGAAAAGTCTGCTGATGTCAGAGTGGTTGCGGCCACCAATAAAGACCTCATGACTGAAGTAAATAATAATATTAATAATAAATTTCGGGATGACCTTTATTATCGCCTTTCCCAATCGACCATTAAGACCGTTCCACTTAAAGATCGGCCAGAAGACATTAGTTTTTTTAGTTAATCACTTTGCGAATAAGGATAATTTAAAGATTGAAGATAAGAATAAGGTTTTATTATATTCATATTTCTACCCTGGAAATGTTCGACAACTACAAAATTATCTTTATAGAAATAGTGAGCAGATAATTAAAGAATGGAAAGCCGAGTTAATTGCACAAGGATTTGACCCTGAGGTCATGGCTGAGCTTAGATCATATGAAGACTTTGATGCTTTGGAGAGGCAGGCCAGGAACCTTTGTTATTATTCTCACCAATGGATTTGGGATGGAAATTCTCGCCAAAAAAAGGCTTCCGAGCCTTGGGCAGAAAAACTATTAGATGACCCGTACGTTTATGATTGGCTGAAAGCCATTGCCTTTACTGGCGAAAGTAACGGTGATGTCAGTAAAATTGTTGAGGCCTATGAGATAGTAACGCTTTTGCGTTCTGGGATGCCAAGATCAAAAATCGTTGAATTTTTGCACCTCAGGAGAGATAAAGTATATCCTGAATTTTTTAAGGTGAACTATGGCATTCCCTTACCCGAAAATAATGAACAGCTTATGGAATCCATGTCATTAAGATTCTGTGATTTTCCTTTATTCCAGGCCAAATTAACCGAGCTGCAAGAAATGCTTACGAACAAAATCTTAGAAAGCCTTTCTTAATATCACCTCGCAATCTATTCACTCTACCTTCTATAACCCCCCAGTTCCAAGATAAACTGTCCCCATCCACCCCATAAACTGTCCCCAATCCCCTGTTTGGTCTGCTCCGGACTTTACGAGTCTATAAAAATTCATAAATATCCGCAAGTTATAACTTGGTACCGATGTTGCCTTTATGTTGACCGAAGTTGAGCTGGAAGGCCAGGCCTGGTCCAAAGAGGAAATCACCAGCCAGAAGTCAAAATTCAAGGAGATTCTTTATGAAACTTTTGACACGTCCGGAGTTGGCAAACAGATGGGACACTTCGGAAAGAACCATCGACCGCAGAAGGAAGCTCGGTTTGCTCCCATGGGTCGATGTCGCCGGAGGTCATGGGAAGCGGCCAATTGTTAGGTTCAGGGTGGAAGACATTGAAATGTATGAAAACCAAATGCTCCAGAATGCAAAATAATTAAAGGAGAACATTGTCATGGATAAAAAAGAATCGCCCCTTAGAGATCAGAGCGAGAGCAGTCTGGGCTCTGACCAGCAGGTTGATGGCTTCGATTTGGAAAACCTGCGTCTGTCCCAGAACTTTTCCGAAATCGTTGGCGTTAAGAAATTACTGACGACCGTGCCGGTTCGCAAGCCTGGTAAGCAAGAGTTCTTCAGGGTCCGCCCGGGAGAGGCTTGGCGGCTGGAGACTATGGTTTTGGAAATCAAGGATGACCGCGAAACCTACCTGGTAGCCCCTGAGATCTGGCCGGAGTTGCCCGGAGAGCTGGTCCCAAAGGTACTGTTCCTAACTATCAGCCGTCAAGGTGTCGTGGCGATCTGGCCGGTTCGCCTTCCCGGCGACGATGGTCGTCAGGATGCGTGGAGCCGCTCTGCATTGGATGCTGCGGATTTAGGCCAGAAGAGCTGGGTCCGCCTTGCCGCTAACATGTCCCTGGGCGCCTACGAAGTATATCGGGCTATGAGGGATGACCTCCCCGAGCCCACTTGGCCCGATAAGACCTTTAAGGAAATCTTGGAAATTGCTTTCCAGGATAAGTTCATCCGTACCCTTGACCACCCGGTTATCCGCCGGCTCAAGGGAGCAGCGTGATCCAAATTGGTGATACAGAGTTCCAGTCAATTTGGTTGATAGACTTCAGGTTCTCAGTGCCACCAGGTGAACGGCCAAGACCCATTTGCCTGGTGGCCTGGGAGCTGGTTTCTGGACGCAGAATAAAGTTTTTCCAGGATGAGCTGATGGCCATGAAGTCCCCCCCTTACAACATCGACAAGAACTCGCTGATCGTGGCCTACTACGCCAGCGCAGAGATGGGCTGCCACATATTCTTGGGTTGGGACTTGCCGGTAAATCTCCTGGATCTGTTTACGGAGTTCCGCACCTTGACCAATGGACTACCAAGCCTCTGCGGCGACGGTCTCATGGGAGCTCTGACACGGTTCGGATTGAGCGGCGTCGAGGTGGTGGAGAGGGATAGCATACGCCGACTGGCCCTGAGCGGAGGCCCTTGGACTCCGGCTGAAAAGTCCTTATTACTTGCAAATTGTGAATCTGAGGTGGAGGCTTTAGCGAAACTTCTTCCCCGCATGGAGCCCAATCTGGATATGCAACGAGCACCGTTGCGGGGCCAATACATGAAGGCAACTGCCAAAATGCAGGATATAGGAATCCCCATAGATACCCAGGCCTTTAAAATTCTTAAAAGCCACTGGGCAAACATCCAGGATGACCTCATCGAAGAGGTAGATGCAGAGTATGGGGTTTTTGAGGATCGAACATTCAAAAGCTCCCGCTTTGCCACGTATCTGACCAGGAACAATATCCCTTGGCCCCGCAATGCTTCGGGTTCTTTAGACCTGACTGACGATACCTTTCGAGAGATGGCACGGAGCAATCCCCAAATTACACCCTTACGTGAACTGCGAGTGGCATTGTGCCAGATGTGTTTGTCTGACTTGGCGGTGGGCGCTGATGGTCGTAATCGGTGTGTGCTAAACGCTTTTCGCGCCCGTACCAGCCGTAATCAGCCCAGTAATAGCCGGTTCATATTCGGGCCAGCAGTTTGGCTTCGAGGTCTCATCCGCCCGGAGCCGGGCCGGGGATTAGCCTATATTGATTGGTCCCAGCAGGAATTTGGTATCGCTGCCGCGTTATCTGGGGACCCCAATATGTTGGCAGCTTATAATTCGGGGGACCCTTATCTAACCTTTGCTAAACAGGCGGGAGCAGTGCCGCCTGATTCCACCAAGAGAAGCCATCCCCTTGAGCGTGAGCAGTTTAAGGCTTGCACCCTGGCTGTGCAATATGGCATGGGGGAGGCCTCACTGGCCACCAGACTCGGTCAGCCGGTAGCCCAGGCCAGAGAGCTTCTGAGGCTCCACAAACAAGTTTACCGCAAATTTTGGGAGTGGTCCGATGCCGCCGTGGACTATGCCATGTTACACGGCAAGCTCTGGACCACATTCGGCTGGACTGTCCATACGGTTAGGCCAGCTAATCCAAGGTTTTTCCGGAATTTTCCCATGCAGGCAAATGGCGCTGAAATGCTCCGGACCGCTTGTTGTCTGGCCTTAAACCGTGGAATTAGAGTCTGCGCTCCGGTACATGATGCCATCTTAATCGAAGCTCCTTTAGATGAGCTTGATGAGGCTATAGTGACTGCGCAGAAGGCCATGTCCGATGCCAGTGCTGCGGTTCTGGCAGGATGCCGACTCGGCTCGGAGGCGAAGATCATCCGGTACCCAGAACGTTATATGGACCCTCGGGGCACCAAAATGTGGGAGACGGTATGGAGCATACTCGGCCGCTTGGGTGTCGGTCTCCCTGTATAACCTGTGCGCTCACGCACACCCAACCTATGCGTACATGC
>JBAZPO010000018.1 GCA_041648175.1 Desulfobaccales bacterium
ATATCGGGTTTGCGGATATCATGGGAGTATCTGGCGATGAGCTCTTGACGCAACTGCTCCGGGGTCAGATTGGCGGCCTGGACCTCCCCCACAAGGGGCAGCGAGACCTTGCCGTCGGACTGGATACGCACCCCGATGTTCAGCTCCGGGTTATAGACGAACTTGAGATCAAAGTAGTCGTTGGGCCGCAACACCTTGCTGTAGCCGGTCCGATTGATGAATTCCCGGTAACGCTGCCCAATGGTCTGCTGCAATTCCGGGATGGTCATGCCGTAAGCATTGACTTCGCCCACCAGGTTTAAGAGGATTTTGCCGTCCGGACGAACCAACACCGGCTTAAGATCAAGCTCGGGATTAAGGGGGAAGCTGATAGTCAAGGTGTCGCCTTTGAGGACCCGGTAGGACTCCACCACCACCGGCCCCTTAGGCGGCGGTTTCATCTCCGGAAAGGCCACCTGCTTAACTCCGGTGCCTTTGCCGCCGGCGCACGCCATAACCAGAAGGAGTAGCCCGCTCACCCATATAGTACGCCATCTTTTCATAGTCAGCCTCTACTTCATTTCGAGACCAAAGGCCTCTCGGAATAGGCGTCTCATGGTCTTGACCATGATCTTTACATCAAGCCACAAAGAACAATGCTTAACGTATTCCAAGTCATTAATGATCCAGTCGTTAAAATAAACATTGGTATGGGCCTCAACCTGCCACAACCCGGTCATGCCGGGGCGCACCGACAGCCGCGCATCTCGCCATTTGGGGTTGTAGCGCATCTCATCTAAAGACAGAGGCCGGGGGCCCACCATGCTCATATCTCCTTTCAGGACGTTCCAGAGCTGCGGTAGCTCATCCAGGTTGGTGTCCCGGATAAACCTTCCCACCCGGGTGATCCGAGGATCTTGGACGATTTTGAACATCGGCCCGTCCACTTCATTCAAGTCCTGAAGTTCCCGCTTCAGATCTTCCGCGTTATTCAACATGGACCGAAATTTATACATGGTGAAATTGCGACCACCCTGGCCACATCTTTCCTGCCTGAAGATGACCTCCCCCGGGGAATCCAGCTTGATAAGCATGGCTACAACCAGCATAATGGGAGCAGTGATAATGAGCCCCAACAAGGACAAGAAAACGTCCATGCCGCGTTTGACGTTCTGATAGATCGTTCCCGCGTCCGTCTGCCATTCCAGCGGCCCTCCCATATACGCCGGATTGCGCCGGGCATGTTCCCGCAGGGAGACAGCGGTTTGCTCGGGCAGCGCAGCCTGGGTTCGCATCACCGCCATTTCGTGGAAACTCGTCAAATTGTCAATGATGGCCCCTGCGCAGATGACGCAACGGTGGAGGTAGGCCCCCTGACGAATCCGAGCGTTATCCAGAACCACGCACTCATTGATGACCGCCCCCCGCTCCACCTCGCAGTGGGAGCCGATGGCCGAAGGGCCGAGAATGATGGCCTCAGCGCCCACCTTCGAACCCGAACCTACCACTACCGGGGCAAATACCCGGGCCGAGGCGTTGATTTCGGCCTGAGCGGCATTATCCGGCGCTGTGTCCGGGTCTGGCAGCGGTACCCGACCATTCAACACTTCCAGATTGGCGCTGAAGAAATCGCCGACGCTGGTGATGGTGCGGCTATAGCCCGGAAGCTCCCAGACCGCAGTGCGGGCCCCCTGGTGGTAAAGAGGTGCGAAGAGCTGCTCTTTGAGATCGAAGTAACCGCTCTCGGGGATATAATCCAGAATCTCCGCTTGAAACAGGTAAAGGCCGGCGGGACGCAAGGTGCTCCGCCGTTCCTGGGCCGGGTGGATGCGGTGGATGCTCCTGACCTGTTGATCCGCATCAACTTCGACCCGCTCCATCTCCCAGGGGGCCTCCCGCACCTTGAGCCCCCCCACGGTGGCCAGGGCCCGGCATTCTTGGTGCCAGGCCAGCATCTCGGCGAGGCCCCCGCTCAACAACAAATCGCCGTTCATCACCCAGAAGGCGTTCCCGTGCAGGGCATCCGCCACTTCCTTCAGGGAGCCCCCGGTACCATAACTGGTTTCCCGGACCAGGTATTGCAGGGAGTCGGGCAGCGTCCTGAGGTGGGCAGCCACCACCTCCGCCATCCCCGGCTGAACGCAGAGGATCAGGCGGGTGACCCCGGCTGCGGCCAAAACTCCGGCCTGATAGTGCACCAGGGGACGGTTGGCCAGGGGCAGAAGAATCTTGGGATAAGCGGCCAGGGCCAACCCATGAAAGGTGGCCAAACTGCCGGCCAGCACCACCGCGGTATTGGGAATGGGGTTCATAGGCGTCGGTAAATCCAGGGAGGAATAGGAAAGGTCCTCCGGTTAAGAATCAGGTCAACTTTTTCACAACCGCCGGCATCCAGTCTGTCCAAGGCCGCAGACACCACCTGAACCCGGGTGATGCCGGCATGAACTACCAAGAAAGTCCGGTCGACTTGGGCGGCATAGAGCATCGACTCGGGAGACACGTTCACAGCCGGGCCATCGATAATGATGGTGGAGTATTCCCGGTTCAGGCAGCCTAAAAGATTTTTCAAGACCGGGGGCTCCAGCAGGCTGATGTGATTAATGGGTGCGACGCCTGCGCCCATCACCTTTAACTGGGGCATGGGAGTGGCCTGCACCACGCTTTTGGCCTCGATTCTGCCGGCCAGGCAATCACCGAAGCCGTAAAGTTCCGGCAACCCAAACGCGGCGCAGATTTGGGGCTGGGCAAAGTTGCCGTCGATGAGCAGCACCGGCTGATTTTGGATCTCAGCGGCCGCCATGGCCAGTCCGATAGCCACGGTGGTGCCGCCTTCCCCGGGGTTGGCCGCACAGATCAGAAAGTGCCGTTGCCGGGCGTCAGCCGTAGTCAACAGAATATTGTTGTATATCCCCATGAAGACCCGACGGACCCCCGGACCATAAAAGTGCTGCACGTTTGGCTGGTTGCTCAAGGCCGGGGCATAGTGCATGGTCGCCTCCACCGGGTGCCGGATTGATGCTGAACAATTTCTTGGGGTTGCTGTACCGCCATATCCATAAGCCTACCCTACTTTCTCACGCTTACCGGGATTATCACCGGACCGCAAACCCTAAACAATCCGGTGCTCACCTGATATTGTTCTCAGGAATTCCCTGAATTTCCCCTGCTTAAACCGGCTGGGGTGAACTCTTGCCTTTCGATAAATTTTTATCAGCTTGCCCGCATAATCCTCTTGCCAGACATTCGCTGCATCATCCCTCTCGGGCCTTCCCCATCCTTCCATGATTTGCTCTTCAGGCACCTCGCCTAACCTAAACCGGTGAGGCGAGCGTCAGGCAGGGTTCGCATTGAAGTTTCAGGACCGAGACCACACCAGGAATATCGGGAATTAATTTCGGGAACTTTAAAGACGAATTAATTTTGGCCGCAAGAGCAGGCCCATCATGGGCCTGCCAAAAAGTATTTATGTTAGGGCCTCCTTTGACCGATTAGGAGCAGTAGCCGAGTGAATCTAAAATGCAGCAGAAACGACGGGATGGCCCAGTTCTGTCCGAGGATATTATGAGAAAATATCGTGGCCCCGGTTCACAGGTGGCGACCTCCCTCTACTCCCCTAATACATCGGTATTCTTTGGCGATTTGTAGTAGCTGGTTGTTCTATAAAATATTAAATAAAGTTTACTATTAAAAGTATTAAAGCTTAGTTTAATTAAACTATAGTTAATATAACGAAATATGAAATGGTGTTACGTTATATGAATTTTTTTATATTACAAAGGAGTTTTTATTACTTTATCTCTTGCATTATGCTATGGTTACTCTGATTATCAATAATTATGCCTTGGTTTGCAATAAGAATTCTGGTCATGGGTCAACTCATGATAAATGAAGCTTGGTACTACGGCGAAGAGATTGAGCGCCCCACGACCCTGTTGTCTGGAACTTTACAATGAGTATTACGATCCTCCTGGCCGACGAACACTCAGTCATGCGCAAAGGGTTACGGTCCCTGCTGGAAAAAGACCCGGAGGTTACCATAGTCGCCGAAGCCCGGGACAGCCACACCACAGTCCGGTTAGCCCGGGACCTCAGTCCCGATATAGTCATACTTGATGAAAGGATGGCCGAATTCAGCGGCGTTGATACGGCCAGAGAAATACTCGCCACCTCCCCCGGGGCCAAGGTTATCGCCTTATCCGTCCATTCCGACCGCCGCCTGGCCTTAAATCTACTCAAGGCCGGGGTCTCGGCCTACCTGTTAAAAGATCGCGTCTTCGAAGAATTGATCCCGGCCCTGCGCCTAGTCATGGCCCACAAGATTTATCTCAGTCCCGAAATCTCCGATTTGGTGCTCAAAGATTACGTCGAAGCCTTGCGGGACAGCGAGGCCCGCTTCCGCACGGTGTTCGAGCAGGCTCCCTTCGGCATTGCCTTGACCGATCTGGATGGCCGCCTGCTGGAGATCAGTCCGGCGCTGCTTAAGATGCTAGGATATAACCGGGACGAACTCCATCGCATGATCTTGGCCAAGTTTTCTCATCCGGACGACGCCGACTCCTGCCAGGAACTTTTTCGGGATTTGGCCCAGGGGCGCCGCCAGACCTTCGAGAAAGATAATCGCTACCTCCGCAAGGACGGCCGCCTGGTCTGGGGCCGCCTCACCGTTTCCGTGGTCCGGTCCTTGCTGGAGCAATCCCAGTTCGCTATCGTCATTGTAGAAGATATCAACGAGCGAAAAAGGTCCGAGGAAGAGATCCGAGCCTATCAAGAGCAGTTGCGATCCCTGGCCTCGGAAATCTCTCTGGTAGAGGAACGGGAACGGCGTCGCCTCGCCACAGATTTACATGACCATATCGGCCAGACCCTGGCTCTGGCCCAGATCAAACTGGGAGAGATCAAAGAGTGGGCCGAGGGCACTCCCGTGTCCGGGTCTCTGGGAGAAATTCGGCTCTTGGTGGAACAGGCCATCAAATCCAGTCGAGAGTTAACTTTTGAGCTGAGCCCGCCGATTCTTTACGATCTGGGGTTTGAATCTGCCGTGGAGTGGTTCGGGGACTACCTCCAGGAACACCACGGCCTCCAGGTCATTGTGCGATCAGACGAGCAGTATAAGCCCATGGGTAACGAAACCATGGTGTTGGTCTTCCAGATGGTGCGGGAACTCATGCTCAATGCCGCCAAGCATGCCCGGGCCCGCCAGGTTGAGGTTTCGATCCGGCGGGAAGGGGACAATTTGGTCATCGACGTCACTGACGACGGCGTGGGGTTCGACCGCCAACAACTCACCACTTCCCGTTCCCGGGAAAAGCCCCGCGGTTTTGGGCTCTTCAGCGTCCGGGAGCGCATCGAATGCATAGGCGGCAGTCTGCGGATAGACTCCCGGCCTGATCGAGGCAGCAAGGTCTCTCTCACCGTGCCGGTTTGGCAGGATCATTAATCTGAGGCGAGGAACGTGACGTGGGCATAACCATCATAGTAGTGGACGACCACAAAATTTTGCGGCAAGGATTGCGCACTCTTCTGGCCCGGGAAGCTGACATGGAGGTGGTGGCCGAGGCGGAGGACGGGCGGCACGCGGTGCGTCTGGTCCGGGAATTGTCTCCCCAAGTAGTGATTATGGACGTGGGCATGCCCGATTTAAATGGCATTGAAGCTACCCGTCAGATATTGCAGGAGGCGCCCGAAACCAAGATTATCGCCTTGTCCATGCATTCCGACCGGCGCTTCGTTACCAACATGATCAAGGCGGGAGCCTCCGGTTACCTGCTCAAGGATTCGGCCTTCGAGGAATTGGCCACTGCCATTCGCGTGGTTATGGCCCGGAAGACCTACCTGAGCCATGAGATTGCCCACGTGGTGGTGAAGGACTATGTGAAGGGAGGTGGCTCCAAGGACGATCCGTCGGTATTTTCGGTCTTGAGCCCCCGAGAACGGGAGGTGCTCCAGCTTATGGCCGAAGGCAAGACCAACCGCCTGATCGCCGAAGCCTTGAATGTTAGCCTGAAAACCATTGAAACCCACCGCCAGCAAATCATGAATAAGCTGGAGATTCATAATATCGTCGAGCTTACCAAATACGCCATCCGGGAAGGCCTCGCCTCCCTGGACCATTGAATCCCACACACTCCAGGGTCTGACCTGCAGACCCGTTTTGGTGTCCCACTCCTAAAGATCGACCTGATTCTTCCAAGCCGATGGAGGTTCACCCCAACCCAGGCTTGAGAACCAGGTCGTGGTCCTGTAAGAATATTTCTGACAAAAAAATCAGACATATTTCCATTCACACTCATCTTTGAGGATGTTAAAGTAGATAAAATTTTCCCTGTCTTCCTTAATTACTCAAACCCGACAAGATTAAGAAGGTAGAAATTAATGAACTGGGTTACGCAAGCCTTAAGCACGTCCGTGGGCAAAAAGCAGTTGATGGCCATAACCGGCCTGTTGTTTCTGCTGTTTCTGACCACCCATCTCCTGGGCAACCTGAGCATTTATGGCGGACCGGCGGCGTTCGTGGCCTATGCCGAACACCTGCACGCCCTGGGGAAATTGCTGGTGGCCGCGGAAATTGGCATGGTCTTGGCTTTAATCATTCATGTCGGTACCGCGATTGTGCTGTTCTTTGAGAACCGCAGCGCCCGTCCGGTCAAGTACGCGGTGGACAAAAGCGGTGGCGGCGGCCGCACCTTCAGCTCGCAAACCATGCCCTATACCGGTCTGCTGATTCTGGTTTTCCTCGGAGTGCACCTGGCCACCTTTTCCCACCACATCGTCGATCAGACCACCCGGAACATCTTTCAAATTGCCGTTGACGTCTTCTCTCATAAGGGCTTTCTGGCAATTTATTTAATCGCCATGATCATCGTCGCCTTGCATGTCCGGCACGGGCTCTGGAGCGCCTTCCAGACCGTGGGGGCAAACCAGCCCAAGTACATGCCATTTATCCAAAAGCTGAGTATTGTCTTCGCGGTGATCGCCGGCATCGGCTTTTTTTCACTGCCGCTAGTCATCCTGGCGATGAGATAGGGAGGTCTTGTAATGCAACTTGATGCTAAAATTCCCGTAGCGCCTTTGCCGGATAAATGGGATCGCTGCAAATTTGAAATGAAACTGGTCAGCCCGGCTAACAAGAGAAAATTTGATATCATCGTGGTAGGAACCGGCCTGGCCGGCGGCGCCGCGTCTGCCTCCCTGGCGGAACTGGGCTACAACGTCAAGACCTTCTGTATCCAGGACAGCCCCCGCCGGGCCCATTCCATCGCGGCCCAAGGCGGCATCAATGCGGCCAAGAACTATCCCAACGACGGCGACAGTATCTGGCGGCTGTTCTACGATACCATCAAAGGCGGCGATTTCCGGGCCCGGGAAGGCAATGTCTACCGCCTGGCCCAGGTGAGCAACTTGATCATCGATCATTGCGTGGCCCAGGGAATTCCGTTTGCCCGGGAATACGGCGGGCTTTTGGCTAACCGCTCCTTCGGCGGAGCCCAAGTCTCCCGGACGTTCTACGCCCGGGGGCAGACCGGCCAGCAACTCCTGCTGGGGGCCTACAGCTCCTTGATGCGCCAGGTGGCCTCGGGCCGCGTCACCATGTTTCCCCGCCGGGAGATGCTGGACCTGGTGCTCGTGGACGGCCAGGCCCGGGGCATCGTAGTGCGGAACCTCATCACCGGGGAAATCGAGCGCCACTCGGCCCACGCGGTGGTCCTGGCCACCGGCGGTTATGCCAATGTATTTTTTCTGTCCACCAACGGCATGGCCTGTAACGTCACCGCCAGCATCCGGGCCTTTAAGAAAGGGGCCGGTTTTGCCAACCCTTGCTTTACCCAGATACACCCCACCTGCATCCCGGTGCATGGCGACTATCAGTCCAAGCTAACGCTGATGTCTGAGAGTCTGCGCAACGACGGCCGGGTCTGGGTGCCTAAAAAAGAGGGCGACACCAGGCCGCCGGAGCAGATCCCCGAAGCGGAACGGGATTATTATCTGGAGCGCATCTATCCCAGTTTCGGGAACCTCGCCCCTAGGGATATCTCCTCCCGGGCCGCCAAGCTCATGTGCGACCAGGGCAAAGGCGTCGGCCCCACAGGGCGCGCCGTGTATCTGGATTTCGCCGATGCCATCGAACGGCTGGGCAAGGCCGAGATCGAGGCCAGATACGGCAATCTCTTCCAGATGTATGAAAAGATCGTTGCCGCCAATCCTTATGAAACGCCCATGATGATTTATCCGGCCTCCCATTATGCCATGGGCGGCCTTTGGGTAGACTACAACCTGATGAGCACCATCCCAGGCCTCTTTGTCCTGGGCGAGGCCAACTTCTCTGACCACGGGGCCAACCGCCTGGGGGCCAGCGCCCTGATGCAGGGTTTAGCCGACGGCTACTTTATCATCCCTTACACCATCGGCGGCTACCTGGGCGGCACCCGGCTCCCGGAAGTTACGGTAGATAATGACGCGTTTAAGGAGTCCGAAGCTGAAGTTACGCAGCGCGTCGACCGCCTGCTCAATATCAAGGGCAAAAGAACCGTGCAGGACTTTCACCGGGAACTGGGGAACATCTTGTGGGAGCATTGCGGCATGGGCCGCACTGATGCGGGGCTCACCAAGGGCCGTGGGCTCGTGGCCAACCTCAAGGCCGAATTTTGGGAGAATGTGAAGGTGCCGGGTGAAGAGAAAGATTTCAATCAAAGCCTGGAAAACGCCGGCCGGGTGGCCGATTTCATAGAGTTCGCCGATATCTTGATCGCTGATGCCCTGGCCCGCCGGGAATCCTGCGGCTGCCATTTCAACGAGGCCTTTCAGACCGAGGACCATGAAGCCTTGCGGGACGATGAAAACATGTGCCATGCAGCGGTCTGGGAATATGCCGGAGAGGGCCAGGCGCCCATCTTCCACAAGGAACCGCTGGTGTTTGAAAATGTCAAATTAGTGACGAGGAGCTACAAGTGAGCGGCAAGACGATCAACCTCACCCTGAAGGTCTGGCGGCAGCAGGGGGCAACCGCCCCGGGTCGACTCGAAAGCTATAAGGCTGAGAATATTCCCACCGACGCGTCATTTCTGGAGATGCTGGACATAGTCAATGAGCGCCTCACTCTTACGGGTAAAGAGCCCATCGCTTTCGACCACGATTGCCGGGAGGGCATCTGCGGCATGTGCGGCACGGTGGTCAACGGCCGGCCCCATGGCCCGGAGAAAGAAACCACTCTGTGCCAGCTCCACATGCGCCACTTCAAAGACGGCGACACCGTGGTCGTCGAGCCCTTCCGGGCCCGGGCCTATCCCATCATCAAAGACCTGGTAGTGGACCGCAGCGCCCTGGATCAAATCATTGCGGCGGGCGGCTTCATTTCAGTCATCACCGGTCAGGCCCCTGAGGCCAACACCTTGCCGGTCCCCAAGGAAAGTGCCGACCTGGCCATGGACGCGGCCGCCTGTATCGGCTGCGGCGCCTGCGTCGCGGCCTGCCCCAATGCCGCGGCCATGCTCTTTACCAGCGCCAAGATTTCCCAGTTTGCGTTGCTGCCGCATGGGCGCCCGGAAGCCGCTAAACGGGCCCTGGCCATGTTGGCCCAGATGGACGCGCAGGGGTTTGGCAACTGCACCAACCATAAGGAATGCGAAGTGGAGTGCCCCAAAGGCATTTCCATCAGCAATATTGCTCGCCTGAACCGGGAATGGCTCAAAGCCGCGTTCCTGTCCAAGGAGAAAATTCCCGCTTAATATTTCTAAAAACCCAGGTGGCGGGCCTCTGTGCCCGCCACATTGGTAGCACAGGCTTTCCAGCCTGTGTAGGTGAGCCCACCTTACTTTTCCCCAAGCTTTTTCCCGATCACGGGCGCTGATCGCGGGCAACTGCGTAACAGAACCATGCCGGCTTATCCGCCCAAGCCCTGCCTCCTTAAAAACCCGGTCATCCATTTCATGACTCCTCAAGGGCTTGAATCGGCCCATAAAAGTATCTATTTAATATAAAGATGTCCTTGCTTCGACTCTAAGAGCCGAATCCACCGAATGCCGGGGGTGATTATGTACAAGGTGAGCCTGGAAGGAGACGACACGGTTGTCCGCATCAGGCGCGAGTTGATGGGCCAGGATACCGTATCCAGGTTCCTGGATTTAATTAACCTGGCCGCGGTGATGGAGAACAGCAGGTTTGCCGACGCCAAAGAAAAGATCCTGGCCCGCATGCTGGGCTTCCCCACCGGGGTGGATGTGCTGCGCGATCCGGTCCTCAATAAAGACGCGGCGTTTTCGGAAGAGGAGCGGGAGATCTTAGGCCTCCGCGGGCTTCTGCCCGCCCGGGTCCAAACCATGGAAGAGCAGGTGATGCGGACCCTGGAGAATTTCCGCAAAAAGCCCACGGATATCGAAAAGTATATCTTTATGATCGGCCTCCAAAACCGTAACCGGACCCTGTTCTACCGGGTGGTTTTGGACAACATCGAAGAGATGATGCCCATCATCTATACGCCGACCGTAGGCCAGGCCTGTCTGGAATACGGTCATATTTTTCGCCGGCCCCGGGGGATCTTTATTTCGGCGAAGGATCGGGGGCGCATGCCGGAACTCCTGCGCAACTGGGCGTATAAAGATATCCGCATCATTGTGGTCACTGACGGCGAGCGCATCCTCGGTCTGGGAGACCTGGGCGCAGACGGCATGGGCATTCCCGTGGGCAAGCTGGCGCTCTACTCCGCCTGCGCCGGTATCCACCCTTCCCACAGCCTCCCGATTACGCTCGACGTGGGCACCGAAAACGAAGATTTGCTGAACGACCCCTTATACATCGGACTCAAACAACGGCGTCTGCGCGGTGCGGCCTACGATGATTTTATCGAGGAATTCATTGTGGCCGTCGCCGAAGTCTTTCCACGCACCTTGGTGCAGTTTGAAGATTTCGGCAACCTCAATGCCTTCCGGCTCTTGGAGCGCTATCGGGAACGCCTCTGCGCCTTCAATGACGACATCCAGGGCACCGCGGCGGTGGCCCTGGCCGGATTGTATTCAGCCTTACGGATCAAAAGCGGTAAGCTCCAGGATCAAAAATTCCTGATCGTGGGGGCAGGTGAGGCCGGAACCGGGATTGGCGAACTGACCGTGGCCGCTTTGATGGATGAAGGCTTAAGCGTTGCCCAGGCCCGGGAGCGCTGCTGGTTTGTGGACTCCAAAGGCCTGGTGGTCAAAAGCCGCAGCGACCTGACTGGCCGCAAACTCCGCTATGCCCATGACCACGAGTTCATCTTTGATTTGGCGGCCGTGGTGGAAGCCCTGAAACCCACCGCCATTATTGGCGTTACTGGGAAGCACGGTCTCTTTGCGCACCCGGTCCTGGAAGCCATGGGTAAGATTAATGACCGACCTATTATCTTCCCCCTGTCCAACCCCACCTCCAAGGCCGAATGCTCCGCCGAGGAAGCCTATAGCGCCACAGGGGGAAGGGCGATTTTTGCCAGCGGCAGCCCCTTTGCCCCCGTTGTCCTTGAGGGCAAGACCTTGGTGCCGGGACAGGGGAACAACGTCTATATTTTCCCGGGGGTGGGGTTGGGCGTGATCGCGTCCGGGGCCCGACACGTCATTGATGAGATGTTTTTTGCCGCGGCCAAGGCCCTGGCCGCACAAATATCGGCAGACGACCTGGAGCAAGGGCGGGTCTATCCACCCCTGGCCCGGATCCGGGAGGTCGCGGCCGCCGTCGCTGCCG
Source organism: Desulfobaccales bacterium (assembly GCA_041648175.1). Taxonomy (NCBI): domain Bacteria; kingdom Pseudomonadati; phylum Thermodesulfobacteriota; class Desulfobaccia; order Desulfobaccales; species Desulfobaccales bacterium. The sequence continues at coordinate 11,683 of JBAZPO010000018.1, forward strand.
CGGTAGCCGGAGTAGCCTACCAGCACAACCTGGCCACCAAGCCCCGGCCCGACGATATTTTGGCCGCGATCAAGGCCCTAATGTATGAGCCGCAGTATCGCAGTTATGTTTAGGTTACTCCGGTTCCGAAAAAAGATCGTTATGCAATGCACTCTCTTGCCACTATCAATTAGTCCTAATTATACCAGATAAGTTATTTATATGATCTTCATATAGGAAACACGACAGGGCTGATTGGATTGTGAATAAATAGCAGTGATCGAATATTTGAAAAGTGAATTAGGGGTTCTGTTTTAGCCACTCAGAAACTAACAAAGCATAATCATTAAATATCAAATTATCCGGTTCAAGCTTTAGAACTGAACATAAATCTGGCAACTCGGTTATAAAAAGTTGATAGCGTGATCGTATCGCGGCCCCACCTGGTATGGTTGATCGTCCTGATGAATTCCGTAGCCAGTCTCTTATGATTGGAATGACCATGTATCGGTCATTGTTATGAGATTTTACGTCCTGACCACTTATGTCAGAAATAAATGCCTGATAACGATACATTTCTCGGTCTAATATTAAACATATCTTGGATTTATCCTTTTTAGATCCATATTTTTTTGCACCCATAAAAAGTCCCAGCTCAAGAGGCATGTTGAATCTTGGTAAATTGGATATAGTATCTAACTCTGTTCTTGAAATATCATGAATACCAAACTTACATTCGGAAATGATCCTTGCAATTTCCTGAATCCGTACTTCTCCTCCATCGCCAAGTTCCAGGGCACAACGAGGAATATAGCCACAATCGAATATAGCAAATAAAATTGCATAGAAAATTTCCCTATATTCCTTGTCAAACGGGCAATTTATAAAAACATTACGCGTATATTCCTGAGCACCCATAGCTGTGTTTTCTTTATTTCTTTGTTGAACGCTTGTGAGAAACTAAAGTTACCGCCTTAGCTACGTCAGATTTTTTCACAGAGCCAGATTTGGGGGGAGATTTCACGTCACGTTTTTTTTGAGAGAGGGCGCTTCCTGCAGCGGTTTTTGAAGAACTACTAGTACGTTTATCTTTCAAGACTTGCGATGCTGCTGTAGCAGCCTTTTCTGATGTTGTTTTTTTGGGAGCTTTAGTTTGCGACAAGGCGCTTCCAGCCGCAGTCTTCGATTTGGGCCCTGTTTTTTTGCTACTCAGAGTCTCGGATGCCTTGTTCGCAGCTTCCTTGCCAGTGACCTTCGATTTCGGCATTTTTCTTCTCCTTGCCAAAGGGAATTACATTTATTTTACCATATTCTTCCATATTATTGCTAAATTACAAAAATTGTGACAAAAAATCAAAAAGCATAGCCCCTTTCGGAGAATAAAATTATAACTTGCTACTATCAGGTAATTATGAATAAATCAAATTAGTTGAATATATGACCTGCATATCCTACGCACGGATTTGTTGGGAAATCTGCCCACATTACAGCCTCTCAGAAACCGTTTTCATTTCCAGGAAGAGCCGCAGGTAATCCGGGCCGCCGGCTTTGGCGTTGGAGCCCGACATCTTGAAGCCGCCGAAGGGCTGGACCCCCACCAGGGCCCCGGTGATCTTCCGGTTCAGATAAAGATTGCCCACGTTGAATTCCCGCTTGGCCCGCTCCAACCGATCCCGGCTCCGGCTGAAGAGCCCACCCGTCAGGCCGTATTCGGTGCCGTTAAAGATGCGCACTGCGTCTTCGAAATTCTCAGCTTTGATAACTGCCAGCACCGGCCCAAAGATTTCCCGCTGGGCCAGTCGCGCCGTTGGAGGCACATCGGCAAAAACCGTGGGCTCCAGATAATAACCGCCGTCACGGTCAAGAGACTTGCCGCCGCTTACCAGCCTCCCCTGCCCTCGCCCCTGCTCCATTTCGCTTAAGATCATCTTCTGCTGGGCCTCGGAAATCACAGCGCCAAGCGGATAGTTCTCCTCCGCCGGTCCCACCCGGATGTCTTGCACCGCGGCCACCAGCCGCTCAAGGACCTCATCGTAAACTTCCGCCACCACAATGAGACGCGACGCCGCGGAGCACTTCTGCCCTTGAAAACCAAAGGCGCTTTTGATCACCTCCGGAATCGCGGCATCGAGGTCGGCGGTCTCATCGATCACCACCGCATCTTTGCCGCCCAATTCGGTGTAGACTCGCTTGAGCCACTCCTGACCCGGATGAATCTGCGCCGCCCGAACCGCGATCCGCACCCCCACTTCCCGAGAACCGGTGAAGTTGATAAAGCGGGTCCGCACGTGGTCCACCAGGTAATCCCCTACGTCGCTCCCCAGGCCCGGCAAGAAATTAATAACACCGGGGGGAAGCCCGGCGGACTCCACGACCTGCATAAAGATCGCGCCGATCACGGGGGTATAGGACGAAGGCTTGATCACTACGGTATTGCCCGCGGCTACCGGTCCGGCGGCCATCCCCACGAGAATGGCCAGGGGGAAGTTCCAGGGCGGCAGGACCACCCCTGCTCCCAGGGGTTGCAGCCAAGACTGGTTGATCTCACCAGGGAAGGGATAAATCGGCAAGGGCTTGGCGAATTCCAGAGCCTGACGGGCGTAGTACTCACAGAAATCGATGGCTTCGGCCACATCGGCATCAGCCTCGGCCCAGTTTTTGGAGGCCTCCAGGGTTTCCCAGGCGGCCAATACCAATTTACGCCGGCGCAGCTCTTGAGCCAGCTTGATCAGGACGGCGGCCCGGTCCTCAGCCGACCGCCTGGCCCAAGCCGGAAAAGCCTGCCAGGCCGCATCTAGTGCCCGGTCGACGTGAAGCGAGGCGGCTGCGGCCACGGAGCCCACGATCTCCGCAGGACTGGCCGGATTGAGGCTCATGATCCGCTGGCCGGCATCCACCCTTTCACCAGCAATGATGAGAGGCCAATGGCTGCCCAACTGCCGGCGCACCTTGGCCAGCGCCTCCCGATAGGCCGCAATGTTGGCGGGATCACTGAAATCGCTCAGGGGCTCGTTGGAAAATGGCGGGAACATAGCGGATTCCTCTGATGGCTACAGGCTAATAGTTTGCGAATGGCTCTCTTAATATCCCCATAAATCCCCTCTGACAAAGGGAGATTTAAAAAGCATTCCTTACTGTTCCCCCCTTTACCAAAGGGGGTTAGGGGGGATTTTGGAGCAAACGCTCAAGAACTTAAAGGTGGCCCGGGCTCAAATAATCAACTCCTCCGGAACCAGCCTTCGGTTGGCGAGTCCCAGGTCGGCGACCGGGAAATCGCGACCATCGCCAAGCCCCACCCGGTCCTGGCCGAAGTACAGGCCCGCGGCGATTCTCCCCAGTGCATCGGCCTTCATGATGCCGCTACCACTGTCGCCCCCGACGACGATAGCCCCCCCGACCCGGTCCACCACCGGGTGGCTGTCAGCCAGATGGTCGGCATAGTGCCCGGCCCAGGAGTACTGCGGCACGACATCTTGGAAACAGGGAAAATACGGCTCTACCTGGGGCCGGACCCGCCCCTGGAAAAAGTCCCGCTCCGCCGCCGGAGGCTCCTCCAGGCCCGGAGGTTGGTCTTCATTGGCAAAACCCAAGATAAAGGAGCCCGTGCTCGGCCGCAGATAAGCGCCACCGGGCATGATGGTGAAAGGCAGCAGGTTATGAGCGTTAAAACCTTCGGCGTGGAGAAGCCGCTGCAACGCGCCCTCTTTGGCGGCCACCGCGAACAACTGCCGCTTCCTCGGAACCACCGGAACCTTAAGCCCGGCCAGACTCATAGTCAGACTTATCCACGCACCGGTGGCGACTACCACGGTTCCATAAATGATTTCGCCATCTCTCGCCTTAACCCCGAGCATCCGGCCCTCGCCGTTGGTGGCAAATCCAGTAACTTCGGTGCCAAACGCAAAGTTGCCCCCTAATGCCGATATCCGTTTCTCGTAAAATCGGCACAAGAGATTGGGATTCAGGATGCCGCAATTTCGGCCCAGGATACCTTGGGCAATTGCCCCGATCCGCATTTCCGGCAGACGCCGGTGAAGCTCGTTAGGCTCCAGGGTCTCAAACTTCACCCCGGCCTGGACCATGGCGTCCAAGACCGCCTGGGATTCCCGCATCTGGTCCGCCGTCTTGAGCCACAGATAGCCAATCCGCCTGAGCCCGATATCGGCGTCTTTCTGGACTTGTTCATAAAACGCGATACTGCCCTGGCTGAGAGCGCGGTTCAGCGGTGAGGAGAACATATCGCGATAGGCTGCAGCGCTTCTGGTGGTATTGCCCTGCCCCGGCCCCTGCAACCGGTCGATGACCAGGAGGTCGAGGTTACCGTCGCCTTTAAGAATATGATAGGCGCTGGCCAGGCCCAGGATTCCCGCTCCGACAATTATGACCCGGGGCCTGCCGGCCGTATCAGACATCGGGATAGGCCATCTTGTAAGGATCGACCAGTCGATCAAACTCTTCCGCGGAAATATAGCCGAGCCTCAAGGCCGCTTCCTTGAGCGTCAGCCCCTCATCTTTGGCCAGATGGGCAATTTGCGCCGCCCGGTCATAGCCGATGGCCGGGGACAGGGCCGTAACCAGCATCAGGGAGCGGTGCAGATAGGCGTCGATCTGCTCGTAATTGGGTTTCAGGCCAACCACCAGAAAGTCGTTGAAGTTATGGCAACTGTCGGCCAGAATCTTGATGGACTGGATCACATTAAAAATTAGCAGCGGTTTGTAGACGTTCAGCTCCAGGTAGCCTCCGGCCCCGCCGAACGTCACCGCGGCATCGTAACCCATGACTTGCACGGCCACCATGGCCAAGGCCTCGCACTGGGTGGGGTTGATCTTGCCGGGCATAATCGAAGACCCCGGCTCATTGGCAGGCAGATGCAGTTCATTCAGTCCGGCTCTCGGACCGCTTGCCAGCAGCCGGATGTCATTGGCAATCTTGTAAAGGGACACCGCCAGGGTCTTCAACACGGAGCTGGCCATGATGAGGGCATCGTGGGCGCCGAGCGCAGTAAACTTATTGGGCGCTGGCACTAAAGGCAGACCGGTGAGGTCGGCAAGGTGCTGGATCGCCAAATCCCCGAAGCCCTTGGGGGCATGGAGACCCGTACCCACCGCAGTCCCGCCCAGGGGCAGCCGGTACAGCCCGGGCAAAGCCAGCCGGATGCTCTCCAGGTGGTTGTCCAGCAGACCCACATAGCCGGAAAATTCCTGGCCCAAAGTCAGGGGCACGGCATCCATCAGGTGGGTCCGCCCGATCTTGACGAGTTCCGCCCAGCTCTGCGCTTTCTCGTCCAGGGCATCTCGCAACTTCTGGACCTTAGGAATCAGGCGCGCCTGAAGCGCCGTAGCTGCGGCAACATACATGGCCGCCGGGAACACGTCGTTGGTGGATTGCGACATATTGACGTGATCATTGGGGTGAATAGGGTCTTTACTTCCCAAGACCCCGCCCGCCAGCTCGATGGCCCGGTTGCCGATCACTTCATTGACGTTCATGTTACACTGGGTGCCGCTCCCGGAGATCCAGACATGGATCGGGAAATTGCCCTCCAGCTTGCCCTCTATGACTTCCTCGGCAGCCCGCAGAATGAACCCGGCTTTATCATGCGGCAGTTTGCCCAGTTCATAATTAGCCAGGGCCGCGGCCTTCTTAATTACGGCCAGGGCACTGATCACCTCCTGCGGCATCACGTCATCGCCGATGCTAAAGTAGGTGATCGCCCTCTGGGTTTGCGCGCCCCAATAGCGGTTCGCCGGTACCTCAATTTCTCCCAGGCTGTCACTTTCCCGTCTCGTTTTCTCCTCTTCAGGACCCATGCGGCTTTCTCCGTCAAAGTTGGCAATTACACGTTATCCCGGCACTCCGGCGAAGTCAGATGCTCGAGCTTCTCCGTGAGTTTGGTATTTTCCGAATAATCCACCGGGCAAGCGATCACGGACACCGTGTCGTCAGTCAGCGCTTTTTTAAGCGTCGGCAACAATTCGGCGGCAGCTTGAATCAAGTAGCCCTTGGCCCCGAAACTCTCGGCATATTTTACAAAGTCCGGGTTGCCGAAGTCCACGTGGGAGGAGCGTTTAAGCCTCATTTCCATCTTCCATTTTATCAGGCCGTAGCTGCCGTCCACCCACACCAGGATGACGAAAGGAATCTTTTCCCGCAGCGCGGTTTCGATTTCCTGAGAGTTCATCAAAAAGCCGCCATCGCCCGTAACCGCCAGCACCCGGCGTCGGGGGCGGGCCAGCTTGACCCCCAAGGCGCCTGGCACGGCAAACCCCATGGTAGCCAGGCCGTTTGAAACCAGGCAGGTGTTGGGCTGATACGTGGGAAAAAGGCGAGCCATCCACATCTTGACCGCGCCGCTATCCACGAGGACGATGTCCTCCCGTCCCAGCGCGGCGCGGGTATCTGCCACCAGACGTTGGGGCTTCACCGGAAAAGACGCATCGTGCCGGCCGTGCTCTAATTCCTCGCGCAGCAGGCAGCGGATTTTAAGATCAACCGCGGCCAAGCCGGGCTTGGGTGAGACCTGCGCGCCCAGGGCGTTAAGCGCGGCGGGAATGTCCCCAACCACATCCGCCGTTACGTTGTAATAGGTATCCACCATGGCCGGAAAGCGATGCAGGTGAATGATCCGCTTGTCTCCCTGGGGATTAATCCAGGCCGGGGCGAATTCTTGCAGCTCATACCCGACGCTGACCACCACATCCGCCTGATCGAAGCCGAAGTTAACGTAATCGTGCACCATGAAACCCATGGTGCCGAGCGCATTCGGGTGGTCGTCGGGAAACACGCCTTTGCCATGGAAGGTCGTGGCCACCGGTATCTTGAGCTTTTCCGAGAAGTGAATCAGGGCCGCCTGGGCCTGGTGGCGCGCCGCCCCGTGTCCGGCCAGGATGATGGGAGCCTTGGCCGATTCCAGCACCTTGGCCGCCTGGGCGATTTGGTCCGGGGCCGGGGCATGGGCATGATCCGGATGCACGACCAGAGGCCGGATCTCCGGGGCGACGGGCATCACTTGGACATCCTGGGGGAGGGCCAGATAGGCCGCGCCGGGCCGCGCCGTCTGGGCGGTGTGAAAGGCGTTACGGATCATTTCGGGCGTAGCCTGCGGAGTGAAGAGCGTGTCGGCCCACTTGGTCACGGGCTTGAACATGCTCACCAGGTCAACCACTTGATGGGTCTCTTTGTAAATCCGGCCCAAGCCAACCTGGGCACTGATGGCCACCAGGGGCGCGCTGTCCGTCTGGGCGTCGGCGACCCCCAACAGGAGATTAATGGCTCCTGGGCCCAACGTGGCAAGACAAACCCCGGCTTTGCCGGTGACCCTGCCGTACATATCCGCCATGAAGGCCCCCGCCTGTTCCGAACGCACCAGGATAAAGCGAATGGACGTATCATTCAGGGCATCCACCAGGTGTATGATCTCCTCACCGGGGAGGCCGAAAATGAACTCCACTCCCTCGTTCTCCAGGCATCGTGCCATAAGCTGCGCTACGTTCATGGTTCTCGAATCCGCCACGCTGGGTTAAAGGCTGCATCTGATCCTTGATTACATAGTAAGTCCAGAGCCGGGCCTTAACAAGCAGAAGAACGCGGGTCTAGGAAAAATGGTTTTTCAGAAACAAATCAGGGCCGCAGGCGTCTGGACCTTTGAAAATAAAAGCCATATATTATCCACATGCCTGATAATTTCTCGTCAAACCTTAAGGGGGATACCATTGGTGGCTGATATCCTGCGATTTGTGGATAACCTGGGGCCGGCAAAAATCGTCCAGGTGTTTGAACCTTCCGTTGATTTGAAGGCTTTGCTGGTGCTGGACAACGTAGCTATGGGGCCGGCTATCGGCGGCATCCGCATGGCTGTCGACGTTTCCATCGAAGAGTGCTTCCGGCTGGCCCGGACCATGACCCTTAAGAACGCCATGGCCGGCCTGCCCCACGGCGGCGGCAAGGTCGTGGTCTACGCCGACCCGAAGATCCCCAAGCCTGATAAGGAACGCTTGATAAGGGCCCTGGCCTGCGCCTTGCGGGATGTCCAAGGCTACATCATGGGGCCGGACATGGGGACCGACGAAGAGTGCATGGCCTGGATTAAAGACGAAAAAGCCCAGGTTGCCGGGCTCCCGACCGAACTCGGCGGCATGCCGCTGGATGAAATCGGCGCCACAGCCTGGGGCATCAAACATGCCATTGAAGTGGCCTTGCCGCATTGCGGCTTCGGTCTGGAAAAGGCCCGGGTGGCCGTTCAGGGCTTCGGCGCGGTGGGCAAACACAGCGCCCGGTTTCTGGCCGCACAAAAAGCCGTCATTGTGGGCGTGGCGGACTCCCAGGGCTCAGTGTATGATCCGGAAGGCCTGGACGTGGACAAGTTGATCCGGCTTAAAGATGCCAGAAAAAGTGTAATTGATTATCCTGGGGGCGAAAAGTTCGACCGGGATGGCATCATCGACTTCGACTGCGATATCTGGATTCCGGCCGCCCGGCCGGACGTGGTCAACGAGGACAATGTCCAGCGCCTTAAGGCCAGGCTGGTGGTGGAGGGCGCCAACATCCCGTTCACCTATGGCGCGGAAAAATATCTCTACGAAAAGGGCGTCTTGGTCATTCCGGATTTTGTTGCCAACCCTGGCGGGGTGATCTGCTCGGCCATGGAATACCGGGGAGAAATCCTGGTAGAAAGTGAGGTCTTCAAGGTTATCGAAGATAAGGTGCGCCGCAACACCCATCTGATCGTTGAAGAATCCAGGACGAAAAAGCTCATGCCCCGGGATGCGGCCATGAATCTGGCCTTGGCGCGAGTAAAAAAAGCCATGTCCTTCAAACGCTGGTCGATTTATTAGCGGTAAAGGTTGGTAGCACAGGCTTTCCAGCCTGTGCCAGGTCACCCCGGAATGGGTGTCCTGGACATTTGCTGAGGAACATTTTCAGGACAGATATATCGCGATTCCCAAAAGGTCTTTCCCCTTATCCCCTCTCCCCTCGAGGGGAGAGGGCTAGGATGAGGGGTGAGTAAGAAACGCTTATGCTAACCAAAGTCATCATCATGGGCGCGGCGGGCCGGGATTTCCACAACTTCAACCTGTATTTCAGGGATAATCCGGACTACCGGGTTGTGGCCTTCACGGTCGCCCAAATTCCCCTGGTGCACGACCGCATCTATCCCCCGGAGCTGGCCGGGGCGCTCTACCCGGAAGGCATCCCGTTTTACCTTGAGGATGAGTTAGAAGGGTTGATCCGCTCTCACCGGGTCGATCTCGTCGTCTTTTCTTACAGTGACGTTCCCCATGTGGAGGTGATGCACAAGGCCTCTTTGGTGATGGCCGCAGGGGCCGATTTCCTGCTCCCCGGCGCGGCCAGGACCATGCTTCAGTCCGCCAAGCCGGTGATTGCAGTCTGCGCCGTCCGAACCGGTTCCGGCAAATCCCAGACGACCCGCAAAATCTGCGGCATCCTGCAAAGCCTGGGCAAAAAGACGGTCGTCGTGCGCCATCCCATGCCTTACGGCGACCTTAAGCGTGAAGTGGTGCAGCGCTTCGCCGGTTTCGAGGATTTTTCCCGGCATCAGTTAACCATTGAAGAACGGGAGGAATATGAGCCTCTGGTGGACCAGGGGCTGGTGGTCTATGCCGGCATCGACTACCAGCAGATCCTGGCCCAGGCGGAGCGCGAAGCTGACGTCATCGTCTGGGACGGCGGCAACAATGACACCCCGTTTTTTCAACCCGACATCCACGTGGTGGTCTTCGACCCCTTAAGGCCAGGGCATGAACTCTTGTATTTCCCCGGGGAGACCAATCTCCGGCTAGCCGATATCGCCATTATCAGCAAAGTGGATTTCGCTCCGGGCGGCAACATCACGGAAGTCCGCCGCAATATTCAAAGGGTGGCGCCCCGGGCCGACATTATCCTGGCCGGCTCCCCGGTGCTGGTCAACAACCCGGAGAAGATTCACGGGAAAACAGTGCTGGTGGTGGAGGACGGCCCCACCCTGACGCATGGCGGCATGGCCTTTGGCGCGGGGTTTGTCGCCGCGGAACAATACGGAGCGGCCGCCATCGTCGATCCCCGGCCCTTCGCGGTAGGAACCTTAACCGCGGTGTTTGAGCAGTATCCTCATATCGGCCCGGTCCTCCCGGCCATGGGTTACAGCGAGGCCCAGATCAAGGACCTGGCCGCCACCATCGCCAACACCCCTTGCGACCTGGTTCTCTTTTCCACCCCCATCCACCTCTGCCGCCTGCTCTCCTGCAACAAACCCACCCTCCGGGTCGGCTACGAATACGCCGACCACGGCGAACCCCGCCTGGAAGAGGTGCTGAAAAAAAGAATGGCCGCATGTGCGCGGTTTTAACCGGTGATTATTATTTACCAGATAACGGCAAGATCTTCGTTATACTTGGGTAAACTTTCTTTGACGTCCTCACAATCAGCTTATATCAGGGGGCGGCCCCTTCCCGCCCTCGTTCCCAAGTTGTACTTGGGAACGCCACTTTCCGCCCAAGCTCTGCTTGGGCACCACTGTAGGGGCGGGGTCTCCCCGCCCATGGTGACATAAGCTTCCAGCCTGTGTTCCTTTAACACCCCCATCCCCACCCGCAGGGGAAATATACAGATCATATCTGGCATTTTCACCGCGGTACTAATAACTGCCTAAAATGGCAAGGTATGTGGCACCGGCCTTTGCTTTTATTCGTTTCCATCACTCTCAGAACAAAGATCCAGGTAGGCTTTGGGAGCTTTTAACTCCAAACCTTTGGCATATGTAAAAACTAATCGATTATCCTGTTCGTCGAAGCTGATGCTACCTATGAGACATGATTCTGCTACATCAGGTTGGATCCGTTTTAAGCGTAAAAAGTTATTCATAGCCCATGCAAGGACTACTTTGTGAAGAGGGTAGTAATAGCTGCCGTATCCTTTCTTTTTTCCGATTTTCAGTCCCATAACGTTCAGACAGAACCCCAATATTCTTGAAGACTTATAGTTTGGAAATTTCTCCAACTTGAGTATTTCATCATATAACAGGCGGCGGAGTTTAAAGTGGATAACTTCCCATGCTTTTCCTTCCCCGGACAGCCCGAAAAATTGATCCCAAACAGTGTTGTGATGAATACCCCAGCATTTGTCTGGTGGGGCTGTAACTAACGCAGCAGAGAATATAATTTCAAACATAATATCAGCAATGTGGTCGTAAAAATCATTCTGCCACCGATCACCGCGTACCCTCAATCTAGTCGTGGGAAGTTGTTTTTGCTTGCCGATAAGATCTATCACCTCTTTGATGAAGTCAACGACAGCTCCGAGTCGCCTAATTACATCTGTAGAATAGTAATCCGAGGGAATGTCATTGAGTTTGTAAATATCACGGCAAGAATCCTTGATATGCCCCAAAGCGCGAAATAACGTAAAGGAGTGATGAGGCCAGTTTCCGCTTTCAAGGTAACCTTTTAGAGTAACCATCACGGCTCTACAATAAGCTTTAAGCTGTGATGCATCCCATGAGCATATTATCTCATAGTGTATATCAAAAGGTGATCCGAAATTGGAGCCAAGAGCTTCAACCAGCTGATAATTCCCGTACATGGCTTGACTAAAAGGCTTTAGGTAACCAATAAGCCCAGAACTGTATCCTTCGTCCTCATGATATAATATCGAGTCCTTGTTAATAATCGCTTCTGTAGAGATATTTTTGCTGAAGTGCCCAATAGGAAGCTCGAATTTTTTATGGGTTGTCATCTCTTCAAAAAATGCCATCGCTGTAATAGGTGATGAAGCAATTATATGCCTACATAGCTTTCTGTTGCCGATCAATAATAAAACCTCATAAGCATAATCTCCGACGCCAGGCTTATGTTTTACTCCCTCCTTCTTATCTTTGGTATCATTTCGCGACATAGCTGGAATTTGGTTAGAGAGTTTCACAAGAGGTTTTGCCGACCTTACCAACTCATCTGCAATAACAGGCAATTCACTGTCCGACCCCTTCAATATTGCTCTGTACAATTGGAGGGCAAATTCCCGGCAGTTTTTCTCGCAGAACATAGGAGGGTTGATGAAAGCATAGTATATCCACATCATGGCAAGAAGCAGAAAAATGAACCCAAACACTCCCTGCCATATTGATTGATCGCTAAGATAGGTTGGCATTGGCAAACCCTCTGCAAACCAGATATCCGTCAGTAACGTTCCAAATCCGATAACCCCTATGAGGATGAAGGTTAGACGAAAAAGAGGAATAGGCGCCACGGCAAGTCGGAACCGATATCGTATATCTGTAACCGTGTATACAATTACCAAGAGCGCCAGCGCCTGAACAAATGTGGCAAAGCCGAATATTGGCAATCCTAAGCCAGTTTGGGGTGTTACAAAACAAATTCCCAGAAAGTTATCTTCACATGCCATCACAGACTTCCAGTTGGCGGAGTTTTGCGAGGAATGATAACACAAATTTCGATAGTAAGATAATTTGCGTCTAATCTCCTGGCTTTAATCCTTCCCGGTCATGCGTCCCGTCTGTGCTGGCCCCTGGCTCTCTGCATTGCTAAGCTTGCCCTGGACTATTACTATCCTGACCGATTCTTGCGGGTCCGGTTAACCGTGCCCGCCTCATATCGCCACCCATGGAAAAACGCGGTTCCATCTGCACTCACCCCGACCTCCGGAAAAAAATCGCCCCTCCCGTTAAGGTCTTTTTCAGGCCGCCGATCCGCATCCTAAACCAGCCACATCCGATTTCCTGCGGGTATTCAGTGAGTTGCACACGCAAACGCTCCGCTTCGATCCGGCGCGCCTCCGCTCAGGATGCGGCGCGCGCTGCGTGCGAGATGCGGCGCGACCCTGCCCATCCGGTACGGCCCCTGGAAAAAAACGCTCAAAAAGGTCTAAAAAGGTCCAAAAAGTGGGTAAAAAAATGGCGGCAAAAATGCGGATGGTTCCAAATAAGGCGGCTTTAAGAAGGAAGAAGAGCGGAACAGATGCTTATTTCTTATGGGATAAGCTAACCCTTTCCTCCCGGGGCACCTCCGTGTCAATCCCTTTGATAAACCCGCGCAAAGCTTTGGGCTCCCGCAAGGGGATGAGTTCGATGCGATTCTCGTACTGGAGGACCTGAACCCGGGTGCCGGGCTGAATAGCCAAGGCTTCCCTCACTTCCCTGGGAATCACCACCTGAAATTTTGAAGAGACGGTGACTATTTTCATGATGATCTCCATCGATAATGGCTTTTAACTCGTTCCCAAGTTGCACTTGGGAACGAAAATGAGTGCCAAGCTTAGCTTGGCGGTAATAAAAGGCATTTCCCAAGCTCAGCTTGGGAACGAGGGAGAAAGCACAGGCGGGACGCCTGTGCCACCAGACGCTTGATGGCGCCTAAGATCCACCCTACGGGCCGCATCTGCCGCTCAGGCCCCTTTCCAGAATCACCAGAAAATCCTGGGCGTTGGTCAGTATGGACCGGGCGGCCAGGGAGCCGCGGTTGGCCAGTTTGTCCGCGGCGAATTCACTCATATCCACGGTGTAGAAATAGACTGGCCGCACCTGGCCATTCTCCAAGACCCGGTACATGGGAATCATGTTCCCCGCGGCAATGCTATGTAACTGGCTGGCCACCGCAATCACGGTGGTGGCGCGGCTGCTCAAGCCCCGCATGGCATCCTGGGCCTGCATGGCATCGGTGATAACCTCGGGGAGCGGCCCGTCGTCCCGGATGGAGCCGGCCAGGACGTAGGGAATCCGGCTCTGCCAGAGGGCGTGCATGACGCCGTCTAAGATCAACCCGGTTTCCATGGCTGCCGCGATGGAGCCCGCCCGGCGGATAAGAGTTATGGCGTCCAGGTGCTTATAATGCCCCAGGGGCGCCGGGCGCTTGGTATAAATCTCCTGCCCCAGGGCCGTCTGAAAGAGCGCGGCTTCCAGATCGTGCACCGCCAGGGCATTGCCGGCCAGAAGCCCGTGGACAAAACCCTTGTGGATCAGAGAGACCAGGGCGCTGCGGGAGTCCCGGTCAAAGACCGCGGCCGGACCCAAGACCCACAGAATGAAGCCATGCTCCCGTTCATAGGACAGCAATTCATAAAGCTGATCGTAATCGATGGAGAACGCGGTCTCCCGGGACGCATGGGTGCGAAAGGCGAATTTTTCCGCCACCGGCGCAGGTTGGGCAAAAGCCCCGGTGTGGACATAGATGCCATCCTCGCCATTTTCACCCCGGCCTATAGCCACCGGTTCTCCCGCCTTCAGGTGGCGAAATTCTTTTACCAGCAAGGAGGCATCCGGCGCCCGGACCACCACGCAATCCATCCGGGAGTTTTGCAGCAACACCCAGTGGCCCTTTTGTACCTGGTAGTACTCGGGGAAGATGGTGGTGGCGTGATAATTTTCCGGAGCCAGGCCGTTTGTGAGCACCGGGGCGAAGCGGGCCAACGGGGCATCTTGGAGAAGCGGCCGGCTGAAATCCGGAGGCTGATAGGCCGGAAGGCTGAATGCCATGGAGAGGACCTCCAGCAAAATTGATTCTTAACCCTGATGGGGCTAGTTTTAGGGTTCGCCCAGGCAGGCCAGCATCCGGTCCCAGAGCCGGTCTTTGCCCTCCAGATTAGGGGCGGAAAACCAGATAAAGTCAGCGGGGTCTACGCCGAAGGGCGTCAGAGCGCCGGCAGCAAGTTTCAACTGGCGACTGCGCTCCCCTTGCTTCAGCTTATCGGCCTTGGTCAGGACCGGGATCACCTTTCGCCCCTGTTCCAGCAAGAATTCCCACAGGAACAGTTCCTCGTCCCCAGGCTGGCGGCGCCCGTCCTGGAGAAACACCACCGCAGCCAAGGACTCACGTCCACCCAGGTAATCCAAGACCAGACGTCCCCAACCGGCCTTGAGCTCCTTCGACACCGCGGCATAGCCGAAGCCCGGCAGGTCCACAAAATACCAGCGCTGGTTGATAAGGAAAAAATTGAGAGCCCGGGTACAGCCGGGATGGGAACTGGTGCGCACCAGTTTTTTGCGCCCCAGCAGGGTGTTGATCAGGGTTGATTTCCCCACGTTGGAACGCCCCAAGAAGGCTACTTCAGGCAGCCCCGCCGGGGGACATTGATCGGCCCGGTGGGCGCTCAAGCTGTACTCGGCGCTCAGGATCTTGGGGCTAGTCATGGTCTGATCGAACGGCAGTCATTGAAAGATTCATGGTTTATTATAGCCGGGCTCCAACAAAAAATCCAAGGTCCGGGGCATTATCCGGCTCCGGACCCGCCCAGCGAGCCATGATTAGCCGCTGGGTCTCTTCGCCATAAAGGTTGACGGGTCGTGGGTCTCCGGGTTAAGGTTAAAAAATGGATGTGGAGGGAGGATGGTAGTCGTGGCCTGGGGCCTATGGTTCCAATTCTGGTTGGTGCTGCTCACCCTGTGGGCGGGAATGCTAATTATTGGCTGGTCATACATAGACCAAGACAGCCCCATGATCCATCGCGCCTGTCGGTGGTGGGGCCGGAACCTCCTCAATGTCGCCCACATCCCGGTCCAGGTGGAGGGCCTGGAACACCTGCAGCCCGGACAGGCCTATGTCTTCGCCGCCAATCACCGCTCCAACTTCGACATCTTTGCACTGATCTCGGTTTTGCCAGGCCGGTTTCTCTGGGTGGCCAAGAAATCGCTTTTCCACATCCCAGTGCTCGGCCAGGCCCTCTCCCGCATGGGCTCCATCTCTGTGGACCGGGAAAACCTGCGCTCCGCCGTTCAGAGTCTCGATCAGGCTACGGCCATTGTTAAGAGAGGCGTGTCCATGGTCATCTTTCCCGAAGGCACCCGATCCCTCTCCCGGGAACTCCTGCCCTTTAAAAAAGGGGTCTTCGTCATGGCCATGAAGGCGGGGCAGCCCATTGTGCCGGTGAGCATCAGCGGTACCCGCTTCATCCAGCCCCGGGACACCATCCGGATGAAACCGGGACCTATCAAGGTGGTCATATCCCCCCCCATCGCCCCGGGCACGTTCAGCCGTAAAGAAGAACTCATGGCTGCGGTGCGCCAGGCCATCGACGCCCACTACGACCCCGATTTTCCCCATGGTCCTGAAAACCGAACCTCCTAACTGGGTAGACCTGACCTTCCTGGGCGGCCTGGGGGAAATCGGCCTCAATATGATGACCCTGGAGACCGACAACTACCTGGTGGTGGTGGACGCCGGACTCATGTTCCCCGAAGACCAGATGCTGGGGATCGACATTGTCATCCCCGATTTTTCCTACCTGCGGGAGCGCCGGGACAAAATGGCGGCCATAGTCCTCACCCACGGCCACGAAGACCATATCGGCGCAATCCCCTTTTTGCTCAAAGAAATTCCGGTGCCGGTGTATGGCACCCCCTTCACTCTGGCCCTGGTCAAAGAAAAGCTGCGGGAACACGGCATTCTGGAAGACACCGAACTGCTGGAGATCACCCCCGGGGTCCCTCTGGTCCTGGGACCTTTTGAATTCGAGTTCATCCGGGTGTGCCACTCCATCGTGGACGGGGTGGGGTTGGCGGTGCGCACCCCCCAGGGCATCCTGGTCCATTCCGGCGATTTTAAGATCGACCAGACTCCGGTGACCGGCAGCGCCACTGACCTGAACCGTTTCGCCCACTACGGTGAAGAAGGCGTCCTGGCTTTGATGTCCGACTCCACCAATGCCGAACGCCCCGGTTACACTTTGAGCGAACGGGAAATCGGCACCACTCTGGAAGGGTTGATCCGGGAAGCGGCTGGCCGGGTCATAGTCGCTGTTTTTGCTTCCCATATCCACCGCCTCCAGCAGATCATAGACATTGCCGCCAAGTTCAAACGTCAGGTGCTGTTCAATGGCAAGTCCATGGTCCTCAACACCCGGCTGGCCAAGGAACTGGAGTTGCTTACGGTCCCCGGCGGTCTGGAGATTACCGTGGGGGAACTGGACCGTCTGGACCCGGCCCAAACCATCATCGTCACCACCGGCAGCCAGGGAGAGCCCTTGAGCGCCCTGGCCCGCATCGCGCTGGAGGCCCACAAGCAGATCCACATCCAGGCGGGCGATCTGGTAATCCTGTCCTCCAAGTTCATCCCCGGCAACGAACGGGCCATAACCACGGTGATCAACAACCTCTACCGCTTGGGGGCCGAGGTGGTGTACCAGGAGGTGGCGGACATTCACGCCTCCGGGCACGCTTCCCAGGAAGAGTTGAAACTCTTGTTGAACCTTACTCGGCCCCGGCACTTCATTCCCATTCACGGAGAGATGCGCCACCTCATCAAGCACACCCGGCTGGCCCGGGCCGTTGGAGTGTCTACGGACGGCATCCTCCTGGCCACTGATGGCGACCAGGTCCGTTTCGAGGGCCAGGGTGCGACCTTTCAAGAAAAAGTGGACACTGGCCGGGTCTTCGTGGACGGCAAAGGGGTGGGGGACGTCAGCCGCATCGTGCTCAGGGACCGCCGCCATCTGGCCGCGGACGGCCTGGTGATCGCCTATGCCGCGGTGGACCCCACGGCTGGAAAGATCGTCACCGAGCCGGACCTTATTACCCGGGGCTTCACCCTGGAAGAAGAGCAGGCGCCGCTTCTGGACCAGGCCCGCAAAATCTTCCAGGAGATTGTGGTCCGAGCCTTGTCTGAGCCCACCCAGGACTGGCTGGAAATCCAGACCCAGGTTAGTAAAGCCTTGCGGAAGCTCTTCTTCAAGCTCCTGGAACGCCGCCCCATGATCCTGCCGCTGATTTTAACGCTGTGAAAAAACAGCTTTCAGGTTTCAGCTTCCAGCTTTCAGCCAAAGCAGATTTGGAGCCCTTGCCTTTTCTGCAAGGCTTGGTATCATAGAATTGTTATGAAAAGGGCCGTCACCGCTCGCTACCTGATGTTAGTCGTTATTGCCTGGGCGGTGCTTTTTCTGCCGTTAGGAAATCTTGCCGCGGTGGCGGCCCTTCCGGTGGGCTGTCCCCATTGTCATGGGGCCGGCGTTGGCATTGTCTCCGGCCAGTGTTGTTGCCCATCCGGGATGCCCGGTTCGTGCGGGGGCTGCGGCCATGATGGCATATCTCTGTGCCGTTGCAATTCCGGCAGTCCGGCCTTCATCGCCACGCCTGCTTGCGCCATGCCCACCTGGCATGTTTCCCCTTATGTACATCCCCTAGTAAGCGTTGCCTCGAAATTATTTCCCCTCAACATTTTCCATCCTCCCGAGCTCCATTACTTCTCTACTTTAATCTGATTTAAATTTAGCGGTTCCCTCATCGAGAGTATTGGAGGTCATGACGTGCCTTGATTCCAGGAAGCGAACTCTTAATCGCTCCTGAGGACCACGCCGGGCAAGGTTTTTTTTGCGCCCTTACAGGGGAATTGAGAACGATGCTCCAGGGGCCTCCGAATACTTGGCTCGGTGGGGAAAATTCTCAAGGCGCCTATAAAAACTTGTATACATCTTAAGGTCATGCTTATAATTCCCAATAATCTAAAAGAAGGCAGAAGGGGAGATGGCTAAACCGCGGCGACTTTTCCCAAGCGCACTCTTTTTGGTCCTGTGTCTTACCGGGACTTTTAGTCTGTCCACGCCATTGCGGGCCCAAAGCAACCTGCCGCCGGACCTGCAAAACCTCATCAATGAGGCCCTCAAATCCAATGCGGAAGTGAAGCAAATGGCCTCGTTAGCTGGGGCCGCTAAGGAAACCATCAAACCCGCCGGAGCCCTGGAAGACCCCACGGTGTCTTTCGGTATGAACAATATTCCCACCGACACCTTTGCTCTGAACCAGGACCCCATGACCCAGAAAATGCTGGAACTGTCCCAGAAGTTCCCTTTTCCCGGGAAGCGCCGCCTCCGTTCCGAAGTGGCGGCGGAGCAGGCCAAATCGGAATTACTGGCATATCGAGACAAATCTAACGAGATCAGGGCCAAAGTGGTGGTGAGTTATTGGAACCTGGCTTTGGCCTATGCCGGATTCGATATTGTCCAAAAGAACAAGCAAATCTGGGAGCAGGTGGTCCAGGTGACCGAGACCCGCTATAAAGTGGGCCAGGGAATGCAGGCCGATGTGCTCCAGGCCCAGGTTGAACTGGGAAACTATCTCGATCGCCTGCTTCAATACAAGCAGCGTCAGGAATCCTCACAGGCGGACCTGAACGCCCTGCGTTCCCAGCCACCCCAAACTCCGGTGGGGCGTCCCCAACCCCTCAGGCCCCGACCATTTGCCCTTAAACTGGATGACCTGTTCACCCAGGCCGAGGCCCGTCCTCAACTTCAGGCCCTCAAAGCCTTGGTGGCCAAGCAGCAGAAAGCGGTGGACCTGGCTAAGAAGGAGTATTTTCCCGATGCCACCATTTCCCTGGGATACGCTTTCCGGGAAACCCTGGGTCCGCCGGTGAATCTGAAACAGGCCGACATGTTTGCCGGCGGCGTGATGTTTAATCTGCCCGTCTGGCAAGGCTCCAAGATCAAGCCTAAAATCCGGGAGGAGCAGCAACGCCAGACCGCAGCCAAGGAAGCCGTGGAAAATACCTGGAATCAGGTGGCTGCCGCCATTAAGGACCGCTATGCCAAGTTAATGCGCCTGGCGCAGCAAATCACTCTCTATAATCAGGGGATTATTCCCCAGGCCAGGCAAGCGGCGGAGGCTTCCCTGGCGTCCTACCAGGTGGGGAGTCTGGGGTTCACGCAGCTCTATCAGAACCAAATCGCCGCCTATAACGCTGAGCTGACGATGCAGGAATACCTGAAAGATTTTGAAGAAAACTGGGCGGAAATGGAATGGCTGGCGGGTGTCGAACTGCCCCGGCCACCGGGAGGAAAAAAATGACGCCTGCTGCCCGAGGCAAAGGCTGGTGGGGCCTGGTGGTGGTCCTGATCCTGGGAATTCTAGGGGTGCTGTATCTTTCCGGGGTCCTGCCCCTGCCTTACGGCAAAGAGAAACCCAACCCCCTCTGCTATGTCTCTCCCAAGAACCCCAATTATATTAAGGAAGCGCCGGGCAAAGACCCTGAGGGCCATGAACTGGTGCCGGTTTACCCCACCGGCACCCCTGGCCAGCCGCCGCCTCCGGCGGTGACGCCCAAGGCCGGGGTCCCGGCTCCTGGGGCTCCAGCCGAGGCCCCCAAGAAAGAACGCAAAATCAAGTATTGGGTCTCCCCCATGGACCCCGGCTACGTCCGGGACAAACCCGGCAAAGCACCCTGCGGCATGGACATGGTGCCGGTCTATGAGGAGGGAGGGGAAGAAGGCCCGGGCACCATCAAGATATCCCCCACCACCATCCAGTCCATGGGGGTCAGGACCGCCAAGGTGGAGGTGCGGCCTCTATCCCGGCTTACCCTGGCCGTGGGGCTGGTGAATTTTAACGAACGCAACCTTGCCACCATTACCACCAAAGTAAATGGTTGGGTGGACCGCCTCTACGTCAACGCCACTGGCGACCCGGTGCGCAAAGGGCAGGCGCTGTTGAGCATCTATAGTCCCGACCTGGTCTCCAGCCAGGAAGAATATCTGTTGGCTCTACGTAATCTCAAGGCCATGAAATCTAGTCCGGTGAAGGAGTTGGCCGAAGGAGCCCGCCGCCTGGCCGAGGCCTCCCGCCGCCGCCTGGAGTATTTTGACATCGGCGCGGGTCAGATTAACACTCTGGAACATACCGGCCAGGTTAAGAAAAATCTGACGTTGGCCTCCCCGGCCAACGGCATTGTCACCAAACGCCTGGTGACCCAGGGCATGTATGTCCAGGCCGGCATGCCATTACTGGAAGTCGCCGATCTATCTACGGTTTGGGTGGATGCGGATATCTACCAGTATGAACTGCCCTGGATAAAGGTGGGACAGCCGGTTACCATGAGCCTGGATTATTTGCCCGGCGAGACCTTCCAGGGCAAGATTGATTACCTCTACCCCTACCTCAAGGAAGCCACCCGCACGGCCCGGGTGCGCCTGCGCTTCTCCAACCCCCAGCTCAAGCTCAAGCCCGAGATGTTCGCCCAGGTGAAGATCGAATCCCCGGTGACTCATAATGCCGTGGTGGTGCCCGCGGATGCGGTAATCGATACTGGTCTGAAGCAGTACGTGTTCATCGCCCTGGGTCAGGGCCGCTTCGAGCCCCGGGAAGTCAAGTTAGGGGTGCTGGGCAATGACGGCCTGCAAGAGGTGCTCTCCGGCCTCAAGGGCGGCGAAGATGTGGTCACCTCGGCGCAATTCATGCTGGACTCCGAATCCCGCTTCCGGGAGGCGGTGCAACTGATGATGCCGGGCATGGACATGGGCGGCAAAAAAGAGGAAAAGCCCCAGCCCGGGCCAGGGATGAAGATGGAAGGGACACCTCCGGCCGCACCTGCGCCGTCACCTATGCCTCCTGGGCATAAACATTAAGTGGGCTCGGATAAACCATGATTGCCCGAATCATCGAAGCTTGCGTTCGCAACCGTGTCCTGATCCTGCTCATTTGGATCTTGATCACTGCCTGGGGCATCTACGCCACCTTTAAGCTACCGGTGGATGCCATCCCCGACCTCTCGGACACCCAGGTGATCATCTCCACTAACTATCCCGGCCAAGCCCCTATGGTCGTGGAAGACCAGGTGACCTATCCCCTCACCACCGCCATGCTGGCCGTGCCCAAGGCCAAGGCGGTGCGGGGCTACTCCATGTTCGGCGTGTCCCTGGTCTATATCATTTTCGAGGACGGCACCGACATCTACTGGGCCCGGACCAGGGTGCTGGAATACCTGAATTTTATCCGGGGCAAACTCCCCGCCGGAGTGAACCCGGCTTTAGGTCCCGATGCCACCGGTGTGGGCTGGGTCTATGAGTATGTGGTGGAAGACCCCACCGGCAAACATGACCTGGCCCAACTGCGCAGCATCCAGGATTGGTACTTGCGCTACCAATTGCAAACCGTGCCCGGTGTGGCCGAAGTCGCCAGTCTCGGCGGGTTCGTCAAACAGTACCAGGTGGTGGTGGACCCCAACAAACTGGCCTCCTATAATCTCCCCCTCTCCAAAATCAAGCAAGCCATTCAGATGTCCAACCAGGATGTGGGCGGTGGGATCTACGAGCGGGCCGAGACCGAATTTATGGTCCGGGGCCTGGGTTACATCAAGGACCTGGCGGATGTCCAAAACATTGTGGTGGGCACCGACGGCAAGGGGACCCCCATTCTCATCAAAGACGTGGCCCTGGTCCGGTTGGGCCCGGAGATGCGCCGGGGTCTGGCGGAAGCCAACGGTGAGGGGGAAGCGGTGGGAGGCATCGTGGTGATGCGCTTTGGGCAAAATGCCCGGGACGTCATCCAGGGGGTCAAGGACAAGCTGGAAGAACTCAAAATGGGCCTCCCTCCCGGAGTCCGCATCGTCAGCGCCTATGACCGGGCCGGCCTCATCGATCGCGCCATCGACACCCTGAAAGAGGCCATATATGAAGAAATCGCCATTGTGGCGTTAATCACCATACTCTTCCTGCTGCACCTGCGAAGCGCCTTTGTAGCCATCATCAGCCTGCCCCTGGGGGTGTTGATCTCCTTTATCCTGCAATACCAATTCAATATTACCGCCAATATTTTGAGCCTGGCGGGCATCGCCATCGCTATCGGCGACATGGTGGACGCCTCCGTGGTCATGGTGGAGGACGCGCACAAGAAGATCGAGCATGCCCCGCCAGGCACGCCCCGGGAACCTCTGATCCTGGACGCCGCCAAAGAGGTTGGGCCTTCCCTGTTCTTCGCTCTCCTGATCATCACCGTATCTTTTTTGCCGATATTCGCGCTGGAGGGGGAAAGCGGCCGGCTATTTAAGCCCCTGGCCTTTACCAAGACCTTTGCCATGGGCGGGGCCTCCATCCTGGCCATCACCCTGATCCCCATTTTAATGGTTTATTTCATCAGGGGAAAAATCCGCCCGGAGTCCGCCAATCCCCTGTCTCGGATGACTATGGCCATCTACCAACCGGTCTTGCGAGGCATTTTACGGGTGCCTCTCCTGGCCATCTTCGTGGCCGTAGTCCTGATAATCATTACCCTTTATCCCCTATCCAGGCTGGGCTCCGAGTTTATGCCACCGTTGGATGAAGGCGACCTGCTCTACATGCCCACCACCATGCCGGGCATCTCCATCACCGAAGCGAAAAACATCCTACAGCAGACGGACCGGATCATCCGCACCTTCCCGGAAGTGGACTATGTTTTCGGCAAGGCGGGTCGGGCCGAAACCGCCACCGACCCGGCGCCTTTGAGCATGATTGAAACCACCATCCGCCTCAAGGACCGGAAACACTGGCGTCCGGGCCTGACTACGGAGGGCCTCATCCAGGAACTTGACACTGCGGTAAAATTTCCCGGCCTGGCCAACTCCTGGGGCTACCCCATCAAAATTCGCATCGATATGCTTTCCACCGGCATCAAGACCCCGGTGGGCATCAAGTTATTGGGTAATGATCTGAACGTCCTGAGCCGGTTGGGAACGGAAGTCGAGGGCATCTTAAAGGGTGTGCCGGGAACCGCTAGCGTCTTTGCGGAACGCACGGTGGGAGGCTATTACCTGGACTTTGACATCAAACGTCAAGATGCGGCCCGGTATGGACTTACCGTGGGAGATATTCAAGAAGTCATTGCCACGGCCATGGGGGGAGAAAATATTAGCCAGACGGTGGAGGGGCTGGAACGCTACCCGGTAAGTCTGCGGTACTTTCAGGATTTTCGCAGCAACCTGCCGGCTCTGAAACGGATCCTGATCCCCACCCCCAAGGGGCCACCCATCCCCATGGAGCAGGTGGCCGACATTAAACTCCACCAGGGACCGGACATGGTGAAAAGCGAAGGCGCCCGGCGTACCGCTTCCATCTTTGTAGATATTCGGGATATTGACCTGGGCACCTATATCAAAAAGGCCAAGGAGGCCATCCAGGCCCACTTGAAAATCCCCCCGGGCTACAACCTTATCTGGAGCGGCCAGTTTGAGTACATGGAACGGGCCCGGGAGCGGCTCCAGTTGGTGGTGCCCATTACTCTGGTGCTGGTTATCATGCTCCTCTACCTGAGCACCCAATCCCTGGTGAAGGTGGGCATCATCCTGCTAGCTATACCCTTCTCACTCATCGGGGCTATCTGGCTGCTCTATCTGCTGGACTACAATCTGAGCGTCGGAGTGATCGTGGGCATCATCGCCCTTGCAGGTCTGGATGCGGAAACCGGGGCCATTATGCTGTTATACCTTGATATTTCCCACGATGAACGCAAGGCTCAGGGAAAACTCAACACTTATGAAGACCTGAAAGATGCGGTAATGCACGGTGCGGTTCAACGGTTGCGCCCCAAACTCATGACGATTTTGGCTAACATTTTTGGCCTGCTCCCGGTCATGTGGGCTACGGGCACCGGCGCCGAAGTGGCCAAGCGCATCGCCGCCCCCATGGTAGGTGGAGTGACGACCTCCTTCCTCCTGGAACTTCTCATCTACCCAGCCATCTATCTGCTATGGAAGTGGCATTTTGAGGTGAAGAAACAGAAGGTTGCTAAACCATGAGCAGCCATCAAACCCCTTGACTGGGATTTCCTTGTTCTTATCTTTAAGGCACACCTTGTAAAGGGAGGGAAAGCTATGCGGTCAAAAGTTATCATCTTAACCTTGGCCCTGCTTATGGCTCCCGGAATTTCTTCCGCTGAACACCCCGGCAGGGGTCACATGATGGGCGGAAAAGGCATGAGTCAGTGCGCCATGGGAAACATGGACATGATGAACCAGATGACGAATGAGATGCATCAGATGATGGGCCAGGGTCATATGACCCCTGTACATCAAAAGCAGATGCAGGGCATGATGGACCAGATGGATCAGATGAAGCAGCAGATGGCCGGCCCCCAGAATCCTCAGATGGAACAACAGCAGCGTCAACAACTTCAGCAGATGCAGCGTCGGCTTAATACCATAAAGCAACAGTGGGAACATCAGCATTAATTTAGGGTCCATGTCCCAGGACCTCTTATTTAGTCATAGGTGCCTATGGGTTACCCGCGGCTAATATGGTTCACTCTGGGAGGGATAGTCGTGGGCTACCTGCTTATGCACCCCTTCGCCATGCTGGCCTATGTCTTGGGTCCCCAGCATCCTCAGACCGCCATGGACTTCCACCTGTGGGGTCGACAGGTGCACCTGGCTTTCAGCTTCGAAATGCTGGTCATGGGCGGGGCTTTTACCATTATGGGAGGAATCTCCGGTTTTTGCCTGGGGGCCTGGTCCCTCCAGAAAGAGCGGTGGATGGCAGAGAAGTTGGAGTCCCAGCAACGCCTGGTCGCTCTTAGAACTATGGAAGAATTGATGGTGACTCTGGCCCACTATATCCGCAACTCCAATATGGTGATCGGGGGATTCAGTGCCCATCTCCTGAAGCACATTTCCGATGTCGATTTTGCCCAACAACTGCAAATGATCCAGCAAGCTTCCCGGGAAATCGAAGCGGTGGTCAATTCTCTGCAAAACCTAACGGAATTCAGCACCGTCCAATATGCCACCGAAGGGCAGGCCAGAATGATCGACCTGAAAAAAGAACTGGAGGTTCATTTATCCGGAAAGGCGACCAAAGAGCAACATGGAACCTGAAGAAATCAAGCCGGTAGTCTTAGAGGCCCAGACCCGCAGAGAAAGAACCTGGTTCTATCCCTGGATAGGCGTACTATTCGGGGCGGCTCTCGGCATCTTTATCGGCCATCCGCTCTCTATGCTGGTGCATGACTTTTACAACTTCATCAATTCAGGCACCCCTTTAGATGTGAGTGGAGCCCTCTTTCACAGCTTTCAATGGCATATGTGGCCCATGATGTTGATCTTCGGCGGGTTTGGTGGTCTGGTTTGGGGTTTTATCGGCTTCATTTTGCAGCGTCTCAAAGAAAGTCGCTTACGCCTGGATAACTTCCACCAGGAGTTCGAACTTCAGGTTGCCACGTTAAGGCATCACTACAAAAACCTGGCCATAGGCATTCACGGCTTTTCCGGCCGCATCAAACGGAAATTGGCGAACCTGGATGATACCTATCGCCAGTGCTTTACTGAGGGCAAATGTCCTACATACGGGGACTTTCATAAAGAATATGAATTGCTGGAACATAACGTTAATATTCTTGAGGAGGCCGCCCAACGCCTGACCCACACCTTGGGACAAGAACTTCTCTTCTTAAAGGCTCTGACTTCAAGCGCTTTGCCCTCGATTCCCAGAGATTTTTATCCCCTCCTGGTTCATTGCGTTGACGACCTCTTAGGACTGCGCTTCCGAGAAAAGGATATTCAGGTCGAAATCAATGGTCAGTCCTTGGAAAATTGCCGGGAAACGCTGATTTTTCCGTTCGAACCCCCACACCATGGAGGTTATCTTGCAGAATGTCCTGGCCAACGCCATGAGATATGGCGACCACATTCAGATAGGGGTGGCGGACTCGGGTGACCACTTGCGAGTTGAGTTCCGGGACAATGGTCCTGGCTTGGATGTTCAGGAGCTTAAACGCCATCTCACAATTTCCGGGGAGCGACGGGAGGCCGAGAGCACCCACCTGGGTCTGAGGGTCAGCATCCACTTGCTGACGAAAATCGGTGGAAGTCTGGCAGCCTGGAGCCATCCAGGGGCAGGCGCCATTTTTATCGTTGACTTTCCTAAGCATCCTTCAAGAGTTCCTTGATTTATAATATATCACGTTGAGGAGTTGGAAAACCCGGCCAGCCGGAAAACACGTCAAGCAATTTCCCAGGAATGACGCTCACCCGATAGGGGCGGAGGCTTGAATCCAAAAAGGAGGCAATAATCTTGATTAAAATCATGGTGTTACTATCGGTAGTAATCTCGTTGGCCCTGGTGTGCCCGGTGTTGGCCCAGCCCGGCTCTGGCGGCGGCATGGGCATGGGAGGCGGAATGGGTCCCCGGCTGTACAACCCGCAGACCGTCACTACGGTTAAGGGCGCGGTGGAGAAGCTGGAAGAGCTCAACATGGGGCGCGCCGGTGGCATGGGCATGAAGTTTCGCGAACTGCTCCTGAAGACGGATAAAGGGAGCCTCATGGTGCATTTGGGGCCCACCTGGTATCTGGACCAGCAAAAGTTCGCGGTGAAAGTGGGAGACACGCTGGAGGTCACCGGTTCCCAAGTAACCTTAAATAATCAGCCGGCCATCATCGCCCGGGAGGTTAAAGCCAATGGACAAACCATAAAACTCCGGGACGACCAGGGGCTACCGGCCTGGCGCGGTATGGGTGGCGGCGGTATGGGCCAAGGGGGTGGCCAGGGTCCTTCCGGCGGTCAGAGGAAAGGTCCTGCGGGAATGTGATTTTTTAGGTCGCCTCCGGCTCAAGCAAAAGGGGGAATGGGCGGCGGCACAATTGCAGCATGAGCCCAAAGAGGGCCGGAGCTTCGGCCCTCTACCCCCTTCCCCGAACTGACCTCGGGTGGGCCATGCAGTTTTGCCGGGCATAGTGCTCAGGCTGCAGGATCGTCTGTGCTGCTGCCGGGAAACAGGGTTGTGAACCCATAATCCTCTAAGAGGGAGGACAGATACGTGCCCCCTCGCCTGACGGTCGCAATCGCCGCCA
Organism: Desulfobaccales bacterium; assembly: GCA_041648175.1. NCBI lineage: Bacteria > Pseudomonadati > Thermodesulfobacteriota > Desulfobaccia > Desulfobaccales > Desulfobaccales bacterium. The sequence goes on from JBAZPO010000018.1 coordinate 39,189, forward strand.
AGAGCTCTTTATCCAGTTCGTCTTTCAGGAGATAGCCCTCGGCCCCTGCCAACCTGGCCTGGTCCACATATTCCCGGCGGTTGTGCAGGGTCAGGAGCAGCACCTTGATTCCGGGGTGCCTCGCCTTGATCATTCGGGTCGCTTCGATGCCACCCAGACACGGCATGGAGATATCCAGGATAACCATTTGGGGTTGCATGGTCTTCAGGGCATCTAAAAGTTCCAGCCCGTCCTGGAACTCCCCTACCACCTTTAAGTCGGATTGTTCTCCAATGATTCTTCGGACTCCTTGCCGAACCAGTGCATGGTCATCCACCAGCAGAATTTCATAGAAAAATGGCGTTATCGCATCCATAATGGTGCCCTTGATAGCTAATCTCCATAAATTCGATTTCACATTCCCATCCGGAGATATGCAAGGTCAGAGGCCACATTTCTCAGTTAAGCATTGACGGGAATATATCAAGGAGAGCCTTACTATTTCCCCTGAAAAATGATATCGGTAAAATATGAATTTTCATAAAATGAGAAGTTGGATCTGGCCCAAGAAATGTTGAGGCAAGACCAAAGATGGCAGGATGTGACCTCATGCCCGCCTTGATCCCCGGGAATTTCCATACCACCGCCATGGCCATTCTGCCCCACGAGCAGGCAGAGCCAGCCCTGGAACTGGCCCTTTCTTTGGATATCCCCTTCTGGCCCCAATTGCCCCATCTGAGTTATTACGAAGATATGTATGTCCAGGCGGCGGAACATTTTCCCGGCATCCTGCTCTTTCCGGAGGAAAACCGCATCAGGTTCGATACGGAAAAATTTTTCGAGGACCTGCCCCAGCTTTTGGAACATTGGGACGACCTGGCGTATTTCGACATCTCCCCACAATATTCCGTGGTGTATCACCGCTTTCTGGAACTGGACCTCAGTGGCTATATCGCCATCCGCGGCCAGTTGGAAGGCCCAATCAGCTTCGGCTTGAAGATCCTGGATGAAAACGACCGGCCGGTAATCTTCAATGATGAAGTGCGGCCCATCCTGATGGACTTCATGGCCCGACGGGTTCAATCCCAGCTCAACCGCCTCAAGGCCAAACATCCCCGGGCCTTTATGTTCATCGACGAGCCGGGTCTGCAATTCATCTTCAGCTCCGTCTCGGGCTACCCGGACATGCGGGCCAAAGACGACCTGGATCGGTTCCTGGCCCAGATCGAGCGGCCTCGGGGCATCCACCTGTGCGGTAATCCGGATTGGGAATTTCTCCTCAACCGGGATTTAGATATCCTGTCCATGGACATTTACACCAACGCCGAGGTCTTCCAGTGCTACGGCAAAGCCATTCGCCGGTTTATAGAACGGGGCGGGGTCTTGGCTTGGGGTTTGATTCCCACCGGCTGTGAGCCCTTCACCCAGGAGTCCCAGGACCATCTCATCGCCCACTTAGAGAGCCTCTGGCCAGCCCTCATCAATGCGGGTATTGACCGGGACCAGCTCTTGGCCCAAAGTCTGATCAGCCCCGCCACCTGCTGTCTCATCAACCCGGACCGGGAAAAGACCGTGACTGAGGCCTATGCCTGGCTCCGGGAGGTGTCTCACCGCCTGCGGGACAAGTATCATTTGGAGTAAGAACATTCAAGAAGGGCACCACCTTGATAAGACTTTTGGGCAGTAATTCATGAGCCCTTGGCTCACCCGAAGCGTATGAAAAGCAATCACTTTGCGACTTTGCGTGAGGATTTTTCTCTCCGCCAAGGCGCCAAGAACGCTAAGAATCATTGACTAACTTTTCGGAACAGTCGCTCATGAGCCTTAGGCTCTCTCAAAACCATGAAACCCCGGCGGGGCGGGCATCCCCGCCCGCCACTCTACTTTGAACTTTCAACCTTGAACCTTGAACTTTTCCAAGCAGAGGTCTTTATTGGCCCCGGCCGGAATTTTCGGGAAAGTGTTGGTCAGGACCACCCCATCATGACTGAGCGGCAAACCCCGGCTATCGTGCTGACAGTGCGGGAATACGGCGAGGCGGACCTCCTGGTGACCTTTCTCACCCCAGAGCGCGGTCCCCTCACCGGCATCGCCAAGCACGCCCGAAAAAGCCGCCGCCGCTTCGCCCATTGCCTGGAGCCCTTGAGCCGGGTGGTGTTTTTCCTGTCTCCTAAGCCTGCCCGGGATCTGGAATTCCTCCAGAAGGGGGAACTGGTCAGGTCGTTCCCGTCCCTGCGCCGGGACCTGAAGCGCCTGGGCGCGGCCGCGCTGCTCTCTGAGGTAGCGGGCCTCCTGGCGGGTCCCCCGGATGCCCTCCAGGAGATTTTCGCCACCCTGGAAGACGCCCTGGCCCTCCTGGAACAAGGCGAGCCCCCCGATTCGCTGCTGCCTGCTTTTATGCTCCACCTCATGGGTTTGGGGGGTTACCGGCCCCGCCTTCACCACTGCGGGGGCTGCGGCGCCGAACCGGAGGCGCCCCTGGCCTTCAGCCTTCCCAAAGGCGGCATATTCTGCGGGGCGTGTCGCGGAAAGGCCCCCGGGCCCTTGCTGTCCTTGAACCCCGGCACCTGGAAACTCCTGCGCCTGGCCCAAGACCTGCCGCGGCACAAACTTTTGCGCCTGCGCTTTCCCCCCCAACAGCGGGACCAAAGCCTGGTGATCTTCAGGGCCTTTCTCCGTTACCATTTAGGGAAGAACCTGAAGTCCTGGTCTTTTTGGGAAAAAGTCATCCGCCCCACGGGTAACAAGGGGCTCAATTCCGGCCACACTGACAAGATTTCCTCACCAGAAGGTGAATCGCATGGGTAAACATTTGGTGCTGGTGGGCGGGGGACACGCCCACCTGACCTGTTTGAAGCAGCTGAAATATTACGTGGATCGAGGCCACCGGGTGACCTTGATCAGCCCTGCCGCCCACCACTACTATTCCGGCATGGGACCCGGGATGTTGGGAGGCACGTACTCACCCCGGGAGATTCGCTTTAACATCAGAAAGATGGCCGAATCAGCCGGAGGGGAATTTATCTCCGGAACCGTAACTCGCATAAGCTGCCCAGGCCGCGTCCTGCACCTGGACTCTGGTCAGGAAATCACTTTCGATGTAGTTTCTCTTAACACCGGCAGTTCCGTGCCCCTGAATTCGGTAACCGTTACGGACTGCAAGAACGTCTTCCCGGTCAAGCCCATCATTAATCTGCTAAAAGCCCGGCAGACCATTCTGGATCTCCGGCGTGATAAAAAACTTCGCATCCTGGTAGTGGGAGGGGGACCGGCGGGTCTGGAAATCGCCGGTAATACCTGGAAGCTGATCCATGAGCAGGGCGGCGATCAGATAACCCTGCTGGCGGGAACACAACTCCTGGGCAATTTCCCTGAAAAGGTTCGCAGGTTGGCTTTCCGGTCCTTTCAGGCTCGCACCATCGAGATTATCGAGGGGACTCACCTGAGCGCCCTGGAAAGTGACTCTGCCAGGTTGGTCGATGGTCGCCAGCTTCCCTTCGACGTGGCGCTGCTGGCCCTGGGGGTAAAGCCGGCCCCATTGTTTTCCGATTCCGGGCTGGCCATAGGCCGTGACGGCGGTATGTTGGTCAATGAGTATTTGCACGCCGTCGACCACCCCACCATTTTTGGCGGCGGCGACTGCATCAGCTTCCAAGGCAGACCCCTTGATAAGGTTGGGGTTTATGCCGTGCGCCAGAACCCTGTCTTGTTTCACAACCTCCTGGCGTCCCTGGAAGGGCAGAGCCTTATGCCTTTTCATCCCCAAGACGACTATCTGCTCATTTTCAATCTGGGCGACGGCCGGGGAATCTTCCGCAGGAAAAGCTGGGTGTGGAATGGCCGCCTGGCATTTATTCTGAAAGATTATATCGACCGAAAATTCATGCGAAAATTTCAGATATCCGGTGAGCTCCAAGAATCTGATGCGGACAATGAACCTTAATCTGGCTTTTATCAGAAATTTCCCCTCATAAAGCGGTAAGCCGGCGTCTTCCTAACGCTTGCCACGGCCCGGAACCGCCCTTATCTTTAGGGCAAATCCGGACATATGCCGGTCAGGCGTATCCAGCCCGCCATGCTAGGACAGAAGGAACTCCTGCCTTTCCCTGGCCGCTTACGATTTCACTGAGGAGGCACCCATATGCCACTGAAAAAACGGTTACAAGGCAAACGCGTCGCCATTTTTGCCGAAGATCTCTATGAAGACCTGGAACTCTGGTACCCCCTGCTGCGGCTTAAAGAGGAGGGGGCCGAAACCGTGGTGGTGGGGCCTGGCGACGCGAAGGAACACCACGGCAAGTATGGTTATCCCGTTACCGTGGATAAAGGCATCCAGGAGGTGGACGTGGAGCAGTTCGACGCCGTGGTCATCCCGGGAGGATACGCCCCGGACCGTATGCGCCGCCATGCCGCCATGGTGGCCTTTGTCCGGGAGATGGCCAACCATGGCAAAGTTGTGGCGGCCATCTGCCATGGGGGCTGGATGTTGGCCTCCGCCGAAGTGGTGTCAGGAAAAACCGTCACCTCCTTCTTTGCCATCAAGGATGACCTGGTCCATGCCGGGGCTCTCTATAAGGACGCCGAGGTCGTCGTGGACGGCAATCTCATCACCTCCCGGAAGCCTGCCGACCTGCCGGCCTTTCTCGCTGCCATCATCGCCGCCCTGGGAGGCGAGGTGCGCTGCCCCACATGCCAGACGGTGCTGCACCACGGCCAACCCTGGGACTAGTGGGACATGTCTGGGACAGGCCATGGGACAGGGGTTGAGGGGTGTTTCGGTAATGACTTTATTATGTAACTAAATCAGCCTGATACCCAATTCGCATTTCTGGCCTGGAACTTGCATTTCTTACCTCCACCAGAGCTTGAAGCACCCTTGATTTCAAGACTGGAAATCACGTGGAAAAGCCCGGGGAGATAAGGTTTCCATCTCTCACGGTTCCGGTGGAACGATGGATGGAAGCAAAAGAACCCTTGGCTCACAGCTGGCCTCCAAAGGCCGAGGTGCGGAAGATGAGCGGTTGAATCGAGCCCTGGTGACCGGGTTGATGCTGGAAGTGATCCTGGAAACCTCCGCCCTTCAGGGCGACCCCCACAACCGCCGCAGCCTGGTGAAGACCCGCCTGAAAAACATCCTGGTGACCCATCTGGCGGGGCGGGTCACCCTGCAGCGCTTTCACCATCTGCTCCGTGAGGTGGACCATTGTGTCCCGCGATATTATCCTCTGATCACCTCCAGCGCCACCCAAGTCCCCGGTCCCATCGCTATAGAGATTCCAGAAAATTTATCCCGGACTGCGCCCGCTGCTCCGGCCCATCGGGTGCTCCGGGAAGACGTTCTCAAAGCCTGGCTTGAGGCCGAAATCCGTAAACTCCTGCCCCAGCGGTCTCACCGCAAGCTCGGCGTAAAACGCCTTCTAGACTTTCTGCAACGTACCCAGGGCAACTGGTTCCGGCTCAAGGATTTTGAACTACACTTCGGGGTGGATCGCAAAACCGCCTGGGAGTATCTCCAAAAATTCCTCTCTGCCGGGCTGCTGCGCCACAACCAGGAACGCTCCGCGGCGGTCCGTTACGCCCTGGCCACCCGATTCCTGGTGGTCCTGGCCGACTCCCTGGCGCCTAAGGTCATAGAGGCCCTGCCGGACCTGCCTTTAAAGCAGGCGGATCAGGTCTGCGACTGGCTGATAGCCACCGGCGGCGAACCCTTTGGGGAAGCCGAATGGCATGTCCATCTTAAGGGCTCCCGGTGCAGCCAGATCATTGCCACCCTCCGGACCTCGGGCCTGTTGGAAGAAGTGAGCCCCGGGGGGCTCAACCAAAGGTTTCAGTTGGCGCGCCACTGGCTCCAGGACTAAGCCCCGGCCTTACTCCCCTCAGCCTCTCAAGGTTTCTTCTCAAAATTGCAAACATGTTTGACCCTCGGCGTGACTTTGTGCTATCTTTAGCGAATGTCTATGAGGGAGGAGTACAGGATTACATGATCCGTGACGTTGAACATGAAACTATGCCCCGGGAGGACCTGGAAACCTTACAGCTCAAGCGCCTGCAAGCCGTGGTGGAACGGGTCTACCATCTGGTGCCCTTTTATCGCCGGCGTATGGATGAGCTGGGGGTCAAGCCGGAACACATCCGCACCCTGGAAGATATTCGCCTTTTACCTTTCACCGCCAAGCAAGACCTGCGAGACAATTATCCCTTTGGCATGTTTGCGGCTCCGATGGACCAGATTGTCCGCATTCACGCCTCATCCGGCACCACCGGCAAGCCTACCCCCGTCGCCTATACCCAGCGGGACCTGGAGACCTGGTCCGAGCTGATGGCCCGGGCTTTGGCGGCTGCAGGCGCCCATCGCGGCGATATCATCCATGTCGCTTACGGTTATGGCCTTTTTACCGGGGGGTTGGGGGCTCATTACGGGGCCGAGCGCCTGGGCGCGGCGGTTATCCCCGTGTCGGGCGGCCAGACTCGGCGCCAGATTATGCTCATCCAGGACTTTGGTCCCACCGTCATCTGCTGCACCCCGTCTTTCGCCCTCTATCTGGCGGAGGTGGGTCAGGAAATGGGGGTTGACTTCGCCAAGACCAAGCTCCGGGTGGGGGTCTTCGGGGCCGAACCCTGGACCGAGGGTATGCGCCAGGAAATCGAAAAGCGCCTCCACCTCGACGCCGTGGACATTTACGGCCTGTCCGAGATCCTGGGGCCGGGAGTCGCCATCGAGTGCATCGAAGCCAAACAGGGGCTACACATATTTGAAGACCACTTCATGCCGGAAGTTATCAACCCTGCCACCATGGAAGCTGTCCCGAACGGCGACTTGGGCGAATTGGTCATCACCACCCTCACCAAAGAGGCCTTCCCGTTGTTGCGTTATCGCACCCGGGACATCACCTCGCTGAATTTCGCCCCCTGTAAATGCGGCCGGACCATGGCTCGCATTAACCGATTCCAGGGGCGCAGCGACGATATGCTCATCATCCGGGGAGTTAATGTCTTCCCGTCCCAGATCGAGTCCGTACTCATGGAGACCCCGGGCGTGGCGCCTCATTACCAGCTCATCGTCGACCGGGAGGGGATGTTGGACACCCTGGAAGTCCAGGTGGAAGTGGATGAAGCCACCTTCTCCGACGAAGTCAAACAAATGCAGGCCCTGGCTCAAAGCATCCAGAGGCAGATCAAGGATTACTTCACCGTTTCCGTCAAGGTGAAATTGGTGGAGCCTCGGACCATCCCCCGGAGTGAAGGCAAGGCCAAGCGGGTCATTGACAATCGCAAATTATAAAAAACCCGGATCGGTTAGGCGGCAAATCCCTGGCCGCCTTCTTTCAAAAATTCAAGGTTCAGCGTAGATAAGGGAGCCACACCATGAAAGTGGAGCAAATCTCGGTATTTTTGGAGAACAAGGCCGGCCGTTTGGCGGAAGTCACCCGGGTTCTGGGCGAAGCCGGGATCAACATCCGGGCGCTGTCTTTGGCCGACACCACTGATTTCGGCATCCTGCGGCTCATCGTCGACCAATACGACCGGGCCCGGGAAATCCTGAAAGACAAAGGCTTCACCGTGGGCAAGACGGAAGTGGTCGCGGTGGAGGTGCCGGACCGTCCCGGAGGGCTGGGGCTCGTCCTCCAGATCCTGGCCGGGGCCGGCGTCAACGTGGAATACATGTACGCCTTTGTCCAGCACAGCGGTAAGAACGCGGTTATCATTTTCCGTTTTGACAATCTGGACCAGGCCATCGAGTTACTCCAGAAAGAAGGTATTCACATCTATAAGGGTGAGGAAGTATATCGGTTATAAACCATTGGGGAGGGTGAGCTTATGAAAACAAAGACAATTCTGGTTGGTGTTACTCTGGCCCTGGCGAGTTTGGGTCTGATCTTCCTGGGCTGCGGCGGTTCCCAGAAGTCGGCGCCTTATGTAGTCGGCGGCATCTTTTCCATCAGCGGCCCGGCCTCGTATCTCGGGGAGCCCGAACGGAATTCCATGGAGATGGTGGCAGAGGCAGTCAACGCCAAGGGGGGGATTAACGGCCACCCCTTGAAACTGGTGATTTATGACGACGAAGGCGATGTGACCAAGGCCCGCCTCCATGCCACCAAGCTGGCCCAGGACAAAGATGTCCTGGCCGTCATCGGCCCCAGCCTCACCCATACCTCCATGGCCGCCCTGGAAATCACCCAGAAGGCCAAAGTGCCTATGATTTCATGTGCTGCCGGCATCGGCATCACCGCTCCGGCCAAAGACCGCGTCTGGGTCTTCAAGACCGCCCAAACGGACCAGATGGCGGTAGACCGTATTTATCAATACCTGCAAAAGCAAAATCTTAATCAGGTGGCCATCCTCACCGTATCCACCGGTTTCGGGGTCTCAGGTAAAGAGCAACTTTTAGCCCTGGCGCCTAAGTACGGTATCCAGGTGGTGGCCCAGGAAGTCTTCGGCGAAAAAGACACCGACATGACCCCCCAACTCACCAAGCTCCGGGGCACTCCGGCCCAAGTGGTGATCTGTTGGGGCACCGGCCCGGCCCCGGCCCTGGTGGCCAAGAATATGAAACAGTTGGGGATTACCTTGCCCTTGATCCAGAGCCACGGCGCGGCCTCGAAGAAATTCATCGAGCTGGCCGGGGACGCGGGCGAAGGGATCATCATGCCCGCCGGCAAACTGGTGGTCTGGCAGCAGTTGCCCGATACCGATCCGCAGAAGGCCGTGTGTAAGGAATATGCCGAGAAGTATACAGCCAAGTTCAAAGCTCCGGAATCCAGTTTCGGAGGCTATGCCTATGACGCGATTCGGATGATGGATCAGACGTTGACCAAGGCCGGCAATGACCGGGACAAAATCCGCGCTGAGATTGAAGGCCTCAAAAACTTCGTGGGCATCAGCGGGATTTTCAACATGAGTCCCGAAGACCACAACGGTCTAACCCCGGCGGCGTTTGTCATGGTAAAGATCCACAGCGGCGGTTTCCAACTGATAGATTAGTAATCAGTGGCCAGTTGTCAGTTGTCAGCCTCTCTCCAGGTCTCCTGGCGCTGAAGCTGACAACTGGCTCTGGAAAGCAAGTTATTAATTCAATCCGTTTCAGAGGCTGGTAGTGTAAATGCGCATTCCTGCCGGCCATGTAAATCAGTTTTTACACTGGCCACTGACCACTGACCACTGATCATGGAGACCCTTGCCGATCTGCTGCAATATCTCATCTCCGGGGTGACCAACGGCGCGATTTACGCCCTCATCGCCTTGGGCTTCGGCATCATCTACAATACCACCACCATCATCAACTTCGCCCAGGGCGAGATGGTGATGTTGGGCGCCTTGTGCGCCATCAGCATTTATCAGGTGACCCCTTCCCTGCCCCTGGCCTTCGGCGGCGCGGTTATCCTGGTGACCTGCGTGGGCCTGGTGTTCGAGCGGTTGGCCCTGCGCCCGGTCAAGGACCCCAGCCCCATCACCCTGATCATCATCACAGTGGGCGGCGCCGTCTTGATCAAAGGTGTGGCCATGCTCCTGTGGGGCAAAGATGCCTACACCCTGCCGCCGTTTTCCGGCAATGCCCCCATCCACCTGGGTCCCGCCACCATCCTGCCCCAAAACCTCTGGGTGCTGGGAATTACTGCGGTCATGGTCGCGGCCCTGGAGGCCTTCTTTCGCCTCACTTTGGTGGGCAAAGCCATGCGCGCCTGCGCCTATAACACTCGGGCCGCCCGCCTGGTGGGGATCGCCGCCGGCCGCATGGTCCAACTCTCCTTCGGGCTCAGTGCGGCCCTGGGAGCCGGCGCCGGCATTCTCATCGCCCCCCTTACCCTGGGGGTCTATGACATGGGCGCCATGTTGGGCCTCAAGGGCTTTTCCGCCGCCATTATTGGGGGCCTCGGCAGCCTGGCGGGCGGCGTCCTGGGCGGCCTGGTCCTGGGCGTGGCCGAGGCCCTGGCCACCGGGTTCATCTCCTCCGGCTACCGGGATGCGGTGGCCTTCCTCCTGCTCCTGCTGGTCCTGTTCCTGCGTCCCCAGGGGCTGGTGGGAGGACGAAAATGACCCTGCCCCGGTTCGCCAACCGCTGGTTTCTCTTTGCCCTGGTGGTCCTGGCTATCGTCATTTTTATGGATGACGATTACTACTACACCCTCCTCAACTTTATCGGCATCTACACCCTGTTGGTGGTGGGGCTCAACCTGCTTTTGGGCTACGCCGGCCAGATCTCCCTGGGGCACGCGGCGTTTTTCGGCCTGGGGGCCTATACTTCCGGCATCCTCACCGCCACCTACGGGGTCAACCCCTGGCTGGCCCTGATGGCGGGCCTGGTGGTCTCTGGCACTTCTGCTTATTTGATCGGCATCCCGGCCTTGAAACTTAAGGGCTATTACCTGGCCATGGCTACTTTGGGCTTTGGCATCATCGTCTACATTTTTCTCAATGAGGCCCACAACCTCACCGGAGGACCTTCGGGCCTGCACGGGATTCCCTCGCTGGCCCTGGGCGGCTTTGTCCTTGACACCCCCCGGCGCCTCTATCTCTTGATCTGGATTATTTTAGGCGTGATCCTCGCCCTCAGCGCCAATCTCATGAACTCCCGCACCGGCCGGGCCATCCGGGCGCTTCATGACAGCGAGGCCGGGGCCGAGTCCCTGGGGGTAGACACCTTTCGCATGAAGCTCAAGATTTTCGTCTGGAGCGCCCTCTACGCTTCCCTGGCCGGCAGCCTCTACGCCCACACCTTGAACTTTATTGCGCCATCTTCCTTCGGCTTTATGTTCTCCATCAAGCTGGTGACCATGGTGGTCTTAGGCGGCATGGCTAGCATCTGGGGCTCGCTTTTGGGGGCCGGAGTGCTCACGGTGCTCCCTGAGATGCTCACGGTCTTCCATGATTTTGAAGCGGTGATTTTCGGGGCGATCCTCATGGTGGTGATGATCTTCCTGCCCCGGGGCCTGGTGCGGGGCATCCTGGACCTGTACGAATTCCGGCGCTACAAGCGGCAAGGAGGGAATCTTGTTGGAAACAAGTGATCAGTGGTCAGTAATCAGTAATCAGTGCAAAGCCCGCGATCACCTACAACCACTGATTACTGATTACTTTTGTCTCTGTTCTTTCACTGATTACTGTTTACTGGTTACTGATCACTGATTACTTTTGTCTCTGTTTTTTATTTATTATGAACTTGCCACCAGACCAATCCATATTGGCACTGCAAAACGTCAGCCTGGCCTTCGGCGGCCTTCAGGCCGTGGAGCAGGTAAGCTTTGACGTGCACAAAGGCGCCATCAAGGCAGTCATCGGCCCCAACGGCGCGGGCAAGACCACCCTGTTCAACCTGGTGACGGGCTTTCTGGCCCCTCAGCAGGGGCGCATTGTCTATCAGGGCAAGGAAATCCAGGGACTCCCGGCCCATCGCATCGCCAGGCAGGGGATCGCCCGCACCTTTCAACTGGTGCAGCTCTTTAATCATTTGACAGTCCTGGAAAATGTTATGGTGGGGCGCCACCGTCTGAGCCGCTCCGGCCTCCTGGCCGGAGCCTTGCAGTTCCCCTGGACCCGGACCGAAGAAAGGCTGATCCGGTCTAAGGCCATGGAGGCCCTGGAGTTCGTGGGGCTGAGCGACCGGGCCCAACAGCCCGCCGCAATTCTTCCCCTGGGACTCAAGCGCATGCTGGAAATCGCCCGGGCCCTGGCTGCGGCCCCTGACTTACTCCTCCTGGATGAACCGGCTTCGGGGCTGGACGCGGTGGAAACCGAGCGTCTGAAAGACCTGATCCTTAACCTGCGGGACCAGGGCATCACCATCCTCCTGGTGGAGCACGATATGGGCCTCACCATGGAGGTAGCGGATGAAATCGCGGTCCTCAACTACGGCAAACTCATCGCCAACGGCCCACCCCGGGTCATTCAGAAAAACCCGGAGGTGATTGCCGCGTATCTTGGTACTGATTGGCAGGGATAAGGACAGGTTTTAGGTTCTGGGATAGAAAAGTTTTTGGTGGCCCAGGCGTCTCGCCTGTGCTGGACTGGACATTGTCTCCGGTTAATGCAGGGCGGGCACTGCCTGCCAGCATCGGGTGATTCTGATGCTATAGGGAGCGGTACGATGTCTCAAATAATCCTTTCTTTTCTATTTGCAGTTTTGGGTGCAGCTTTTGGAACAGTATTTACCTTGTTTATAGAAAAGAAGAGACTGCCGAAAATCGAGATTATTGCCGTAGATAGGGCAAACGCTGATCATACATACGAGTCTGGGCCTCACAAAGGAGAACGCTGGAAATTTTTTAGACTCGCTGTTATTAACAAGAAAATAACTCCTTTTTTCAGTTGGTTAGTTATTAGGCAAACTGCTGAAAATTGCAGAGTAACAATTAATATAAAGGGTATGGATAATCCAATTGATATCTCCTTTAAGGGTCGATGGGCATCTACTCCGGAAATTCCGCATTTAGGTCAAAATGCCGTTCTTAAATTGTTTGAACCTGATCCCGTAACCATACCTGAAGATCATGAAGAATTTTTGGATGTAATTGTTAAATATGAAAACGATAAAGAAGGATATGGTTGGAATAATGAGGCATATTTCCATGATTGGAGGACGCCTCATTATAAACTTAATCCTGGAAGGTATCAGGTGCAAATCAAAATTAATACTCAAAATGGTATATCTTTTTTGAAAATATTTTTATTAACAGTTGGAGAAAGAATTGAGGATACTCGCTTAAGTTAATTACATAAAAGATGCTAAAAATACGTAACCTCTCCGCCTACTACGGCTCTGTCAGAGCACTCAGCGGCGTGACCTGCCACATCCGGGAAGGCGAGATCGTCACCCTGATTGGGGCCAACGGCGCGGGCAAGACCACCTTGCTCAACGCCGTCTGCGGACTGGTGCGCCGAGACGGTGACCTGGAGTTTTCCGGGCATTCGTTAAAGGGTATGGCGCCCGAAGAGATCGTGGGATTGGGCATCTCCCAGGTGCCGGAAGGCCGGCAGCTTTTCGCGCCAATGACTGTGGCGGAAAATCTGGAACTGGGGGCCTATCGCCGCTACCGCAAAGAGTCCAAGGCCGCTATCCAGGCAGACCTGGAAAGAATCTATCAGCTCTTTCCCCGCTTAAAGGATCGCTTGACGCAGAAGGCCGGGACCATGAGCGGCGGCGAGCAGCAGATGCTGGCCATCGGCCGGGCCCTCATGGCCCGTCCCCGGCTGCTGCTGCTGGATGAGCCCTCTTTAGGCCTGGCCCCCATCGTGGTAGAGGACATCCTGGCCCGGTTGAGCCAGTTGCGCGCTGAGGGCATGACCATTCTCCTGGTGGAGCAGAACGCCCGGGTGGCGCTCAAGGTGGCCGACCGGGCCTATGTCCTGGAAACCGGCCGCATCATCTTAAGCGGTACAGCCGCCGACCTGCTCCAGGACCGCCAGGTGACCCGGGCCTACCTGGGCCGGGACTACAAAGATTTCACCGAAGGGAGGTAAGGCACATGCGCCATCCGGAAATTGAGGCCATGATCCGCGGGGAATTGGAACTGCTCCAACTGGAGCGCCTCCAGAGCACCCTCACCCGGGCTTACCGCCAGGTGAAGTTCTACCGCCGCCAGTTCGACCGCTTAGGGTTGAACCTCGACGGTATCCGCAGCTTGAGTGATCTGACCCGGCTTCCCTGCACCACCCGGGAAGACCTGTCGGAGAACTACCCTTACGGCCTGTTCGCCGTGCCGCTCAGGGACATCGTCCGTATCCTCTCCTCCCCCGGCACCACGGAGAAGCCCCTGGTAGTAGGCTACGCCGCCCAGGACATCAAGCTCTGGCTGGAGTTGCTGGCTCGCCTTTACACCGCCGCGGACATCACCCGGGAAGACATCTTACAAATCATCCTGCCTCAAGGGTTGGCCAACTGGCGCCGGGACCTCCAGGCCGGGGCCGAATACCTGGGAGCCTCGGTGATCCCGCCGGCCACCCTCAATTTTGCCAAAGAACTCATGGTGATGCGGGATTACAAGACCTCGGTCCTGGTCACCACGCCCCCTGTGGCCAGGCACCTTTTGACGGTAATGGCCCGCATGGACCTGACCCCGGCGGAGCTGAGCCTGAAAAAGGCCCTATTGGTGGCGTCCCCGCTGCCTGAGGCGGTGCGCCGGGAGATCGAGGCGGGGTTCCAGGTCACCTGCGCTACGGCCTATGGCATCACGGAAGTAATGGGTCCGGGTCTGGCCTTCAGTTGCGGAGCCGATGGCGGCCTCCACTTTTCCGAGGACCATTTCTACCCGGAGATCATCGATCCCGAAACCGGCGCGCCAGTCCCGCCCGGCACCCAAGGGGAACTGGTGATCACCACCTTAAGCACCGTGGCCTTCCCCTTGGTCCGTTTCCGCAGCGGCGACCGCACTTCCCTCATTCAGGAACCCTGCGCCTGCGGCCGCACCCTGGTGCGCCTGGGCGAGATCGCCGGACGTACGGACCCCATTTTCTCTGTGGGCGGCATCAAGGTGCATCCGGATCAGATCGGCGCCCTGCTCGCCGAAGCCCTCCAGGGCCACCCGCCGAAATTCTCATACCGGGTGGTGTCTGAGGAAGGCCTGGAGATTTTAGATATCGAACTGACCGTGGAAGAAGTGTTTTTCTCCGACGAAATCAAGGCTCTGGAATGCCTGTGCCGCCGGGCCCGGCGTCATCTGGCGGACCACCTGGGCATTAACGCCCGGATAATTCTGAAGGAGGAAGCGGCCCGATAGGGGCCAACGGATCACATTTCTATTTTTTTTTTGTCGGAAATGGCCTATAAGAAAAAAATAAGGAGGATGTGCAGATGGTGAAGTTGAGCAGAATCTTAATAGTAGCGGGTTTGGCTATTACCCTATTAACTGCCGGACTGGCCTGGAGTGCGCCCGAGCCCATCAAGATCGGCACCGTGCTCCGTTTGTCCATCGGCGCTGAACATGGCACCCCCTCTCGCCGGGGCGTGGAGATGGCGGTGGCCGAATTCAATAAAGCCGGCGGCATCAATGGCCGGCCGGTGGAACTCATTGTGGAAGATGAGAAAGACTCCCCAGCCGCCGCGGTGAACGCGGTGCAAAAACTCATTAACGTCGACAAAGTGGTGGCCATTGTCGGCCCCATGACTTCCGGCGGCATGATGGCCGCCGGCAAAACCGCCAACGAGGCCAAGGTAGTGGAAATCAGCCCCACCGCCACCACCCCTAAGCTCAGCGGCTACGGTGATTACATTTACCGAGGCTGTTCCCGCATCGACAAGCAGGCCCAGGTCCTGTCCGATTACGTGGTGAAAAACTGGAAGCCCAAGACCGTGGCCATTTTTTTCTCCAATGAACCCTATGGCAAGGGGTGCGCCGACCTCTTCACCAAATTCTTTGAAAAGAACGGCATCAAGGTGGTGGCCACGGAGTCTTTCATGCGGGGGTCCCGGGATTTCAAGGCCCAGCTCACCAAGATCATGGCCACCAACCCCGATTTCTTGTTCATCCCGGGTTATACCCCGGAAACCGCCCCCGCCGCGGCCCAGGCCCGGCAGTTGGGTATGAAACAGAAGATCTTGGGAGTCTACGGGGATATGGACCCGGTTTACATACAATTGGCCGGACCAGGGGCCGAGGGCCATGTCATCGGGGGCGAGTATGACGAAAACTATGACACCCCCAAAAATAAGGCTTTTAAAAAGAATTACGAAGAGTTGGTGAAGAAAAACAATGATCCCTATAACATCATGTTCGCGGCCCTCCATTACGATGCCACTTCCATGCTCCTGGATGGCATGAAGAAAGATGGGCCTACCGCTGACGGGATCAAAAAATTCTTAGACAACGTGAAGGACTATGACGGCGTTACCGGCAAGCTGTCGTTTAATAAAGAGCACGATGTGGTGCGGGCCGGGACGGAAGGGGTTTATATCCTGGAAGTCAAAGATGGCAAATACGTGATCGTGAAGTAATAACGGCGGTTCGTTATTTCTTGACAGGAAAGGCAGGGCGGGCGAACCCCCCCTGCCTCTATTTTTGCAGTTTAAACATCAAACAGGTCTTTGACCAAGACAGATGGCAAGAATATTAATCGGTTATTGCAGTTACCGAAAACAGAAAACGGCTATTTCTCCACCAGTAAAACCTTATGATTGATCAGATTGAGGCTGTGGATTTCGGCCTTCAAAATCTTCTGTTCGCCGAAAATATTGACTAACCTGACGTTGTCGCCATCGGGTTCGACGACGTCCACATCCTTCAAGATCAGTTCTTCCTGGCCGTTTTTCAACAGGTACGCGGTCGCTTCACACATGGTCGATGATCTCCTTTAACTTCTCACTTACGATCTTGTCCACCAGGTGGGGAAGAGGCTCGGGCATCAGGCCGACGATCTCCACCGCTTCCTGGGTAAGGGGCAATAAAATCTTCCGGGCCGGGGCCGAGGCAATGGCTTCGGCGATTTTGGGGGTCACTTCCCCCATCATAGCGTTGGCCAGCACAATGGAGAGGCAACCCAGAATCACGTCGGCCCCGGCCACTGTCCGGACAATGGCGTTTTCGCCGCTGGCGCCCCGGTTGGCCCTGGCCTTCATCATTTGGGCGGTGGCCACGGCGTTGGTCCCCAGCGCGATGACTTCGTGCTCCTCCCGGTATACCTCTTTCAGGCGTTTAATCAGCGCGGCGCCGATGCCGCCTCCCTGCCCGTCGATGACGCAGATGCGCACGTTATTCGTCCTTATTCCAAGCCGAATTTTTCTCTGAGACGGTGAAACACGATTTCCGGCACCATGCCTTCGATATTCCCGCCATGCACCGCGGCTTCCTTAAGGATGCTGGAACTTAAGAAGACCCAGCGCAGGCCGGTCATGAGAAATACCGTTTCAATTTCGGGCTCCAGCCGGCGGTTCATCATGGCCAGTTGAAACTCGTATTCGAAATCGGTGACTGCCCTGAGGCCCCGCAGGATGGCCCTGGCTTTCTGACCCCGGGCGTAATTGACCAACAGGCCGTCAAAGGTATCAATGGAGACCATGGGGTAATCCGCCAGGGATATTCGGATCATTTCCATGCGCTCCTCGATGGTGAAGAGGGACTTTTTAAAGGCGTTGGTGGCCACGGCCACGATGATCCGGTCAAAGACCTTTAAAGCCCGCTGGATGAGGTCCAGATGGCCATTGGTAATAGGATCGAATGAGCCGGGATAGACTGCGATATCGGGCATCAGTTACTCATGCTCCTGTTGGGCTGATTCTTCCAGCAGATAGAAAGCCACCTGGGTATCGCCGTAGCGCCGCACTTCTGTGCGCCTCAGACGACCGCTCTCTTCCGGCAGGGTGTCCCTCCGGCTGTGCTCCACCACGACGGAGGCCTCGGTTGAGAGCAGATTAAGTTCGGCCAGGGCGTCCAAAGCCGCCGGAGCCTTGCCGCCGCCGTAGGGCGGGTCCAGGAAGACCAGGCCGAAGCGGTCACCTTGAGCCGCCAATTTTTTTAAGGCTGTGGTCACCGGCAGGGGCCAGACCCTGGTTTGTCCTGGCAATCCCAAATCTTCCAGATTGCGGCGCAACGCCTTGACGGCCTCGGGGTGATCCTCCACAAATACCGCAGCAGAGGCTCCCCGGCTCATGGCCTCGATCCCCAGGGCGCCGGTGCCGGCAAACAGGTCCAGCACCCTCACGCCGACAACCGCAGGCCCCAGGATATTGAACACCGCCTCCCGGACTTTGGCGGACGTGGGCCGGGTCCTGCCTTTTACCGGGGCCAGCCGGCGGCCTTTGAATACGCCGGCGATGATGCGCATTGATGCTCCTTCGGAGCAGTCAGGTTTCAGGTTTCAGGTGCCAGGTTTCAGAATTTAGAATGAGCTGAATCAGGTTTATCTTTACTAACACCTGGAACCTGACACCTGAAACCTGCTACTTCCTCAAATAATCCCGAATCAAAATCTCGGCTATCTGCACCGCGTTGGTGGCAGCGCCCTTGCGCAGGTTGTCGGCGACCACCCAGAAGTTCAGACCATTGTCGATGGTGAAGTCTTCCCGGATGCGCCCCACCAGGGTGAGGTCTTGGCCCGCGGCGTCTATAGGCATGGGGTACTTGTTGCGCAGCGGATCATCCACCACCTTCACCCCCGGCGCTTTGGCCAAAATATCCCTGGCTTCCGCAGGGGTAAGCTTGCTCGCGGTCTCGATATTCACCGCTTCCGAGTGCCCATAGAACACCGGCACCCTGACCGTGGTGGCCGTCACCGCGATGCTGTCATCCCCCATGATCTTCGTGGTCTCGTTGGCCATCTTCATTTCTTCCTTGGTGTAGCCGTTCTCCAGGAAAACGTCGATGTGGGGAAGACAGTTGAAAGCAATGCGGTGGGGATAGACCTTAGGCTTGGCATCCTGGCAGGTTATCAGGGCACGCACCTGCTCCGCCAACTCATCCACCGCCTTTTGGCCGGTGCCGGACACCGCCTGATAGGTGGATACTACCACCCGTTTGATCTGAGCGGCATCGTGCAGGGGCTTCAACGCCACCACCATCTGGATGGTGGAGCAGTTGGGGTTGGCGATAATGCCGGTTTTGGTGTAGAGGCCGATATCCTGAGGATTGACCTCCGGGACCACCAGGGGGACGTCCGGGTCCATACGCCAGGCGCTGGAGTTGTCCACCACCACCGCGCCGGCCCGGGCGGCAATGGGGCCGTATTCCTTGCTGATGCTGCCTCCGGCGGAGAACAGGGCGATCTCCACGCCGGTAAAAGAATCTGCTGACAGCACTCGGACCGCAATTTCCTTGCCTTTGAAAGACACAGCGCGGCCTACGGAGCGCTCCGACGCCAACGGAATCAGCTCGGCTACCGGGAAATTTCTCTCCTCCAAACAGGCCACCATCTGCTGCCCCACCGCACCGGTGGCCCCTACTACCGCGACCTTATATGTGCCACTCATAACTAGTAAGTCTCCTGGTATCATAAGCTGTCAGCTATTAGCTTTCAGCTATCAGCAAAGGTTCCCTGTCATCCTTAACGAATTGAAGGATCTCCCATTTTTAAAATAAGAGATTCTGCGCTACGCTCAGAATGACATCTTTTTGCAACTCGCTTTTTTAAAACAGTAATTATAGGGCGTGCCGTGCACGCCGATTTCTGGCGGCCACGGGCCGCCCTATAGTTAAGTAATTCAATTATCCTATCAACTCCACCGCGTACTTGGCCACCTTATCGCCAACCTGGCTGGTGGATAGGCCCATCTTGCCCGCGGCCATGCTCTGCATGTCGTTGGCCGCGGTCTTCTTGATGGCGGCTTCAACCGCGGCTGCGGCCTTGCTTTCACCCAGTTGCTCCAACATCAGTTGGGCCGCACCGATGGCGGCCAGCGGGTTGACCACATTAAGGCCGGTATACTTGGGGGCGGAGCCGCCGATAGGTTCGAACATGGAGACCCCTTCGGGGTTGATGTTGCCCCCCGCGGCCACGCCCATGCCGCCCTGGATCATCGCTCCCAGGTCGGTGATGATGTCGCCGAACAGATTATCCGTCACCACCACGTCGAACCATTCGGGATTTTTGACAAACCACATGCAGGTGGCGTCCACGTGGGCGTAATCGGTGGTCACGTCCGGATACTGGGGCGCCATGGCCTCAAAGGCCCTAAACCACAGGTTGGAGGCAAAGGTGAGCACGTTGGTCTTGGCCACCAGGGTCAGCTTCTTGGCCCGGTTGCGTTTCCGGGTCAACTCAAAGGCGAATTTCAGGCAGCGGTCCACCCCTTTCCGGGTGTTGATGGACTCCTGGACGGCGACCTCATCCGGGGTGCCGTATTTCAGGAATCCTCCGGCTCCGGCGTACAGGCCTTCGGTGTTCTCCCGGACCACTGCGAAATCGATGTCCTCGGGGCCCTTGTCCTTCAAGGGCGTCTCCACCCCCGGGTAAAGCACCACGGGCCTGAGGTTGATGTACTGGTCCAGTTCGAAGCGGGCCTTAAGCAAGATGCCTTTCTCCAGGATGCCGGGCGCCACATCCGGGTGACCGATGGCCCCCAGATAAATTACCGGGAATTGCCGCAACTCGGCGATCACCGAATCCGGCAGGGTCTCGCCGGTGCGCTTGTAGCGCTCGCCGCCCAGGTCATAATAGGTATAGTCGAATTTGATGCCCGCGGGACCAGCCACGGCATTGAGCACCTTAATGCCTTCGGCCACCACTTCCGGGCCGGTGCCGTCCCCCGGAATGACCGCGATCTTATATGAACTCATGCTGATTTCGCCTCCAGATGCTTTTTAACAAAGGCCATGAGGCCACCAGCCGCCAGCAATTGTTGCATGAACGGCGGAATGGGTTGACTGCTGTATTTCTTGCCTGTGGCGAGATCGGTGATGACCCCGCTATCCATATCTACGCTGATCTCCTGGCCGTTTTTGAGGGCAGCCGCGGCCTCCGGAGACTCAAAAATCGCCAGCCCCATATTGAAGGCATTGCGATAAAAGATCCGGGCAAAGCTTCCGGCAATCACGCCGGAGATCCCCGCGGCCTTAAGCGCAATGGGGGCGTGCTCCCGGGAGGAGCCGCAGCCAAAATTCTTGCCGGCCACGATAAAATCCCCCGGGTTCATCTTGTTGACAAACTCCGGGTCCGCGTCCTCCATGGCATGTTTGGCCAGTTCCATTGGGTCGGAGGTGTTGAGATACCGGGCCGGAATGATTTCATCGGTGTTGACGTCATCGCCGAACTTGTGCACTTTCCCTTTGAGTTCCATAAAGGGCTTCCCTTAATTTGGTTTTAATCTATCAAAATAACCATAAAACGCGCCAAGAGGCAATGGCTTTTCGAAAAAACTTACGAAAAGTTCCCAAAAGCGATTTGGTTTTTTCTTGGCTGTCTTGGCGCCGTTATGGTTAAATGTAAGACCATGCCGCCGCCGGAAAAACTCTTCATCTATGAAATCGAGGGCCGGGTCTATCCGCCGGATGCCCTCACCGGGGAGGATTTTCTGGGGTGCTGGCGGGAGGGGGATTATACGTACCTCTTCTTTGGCAGTCCCAGAGAATCCCAGGTCAAAGCCTGGGTGGAGTCGCTGCTCGAGGCCCGTTACTCCTCCGAGACCGAACTTAAATACTCCGATTGGGAGTCCGGCCAACCTCTACAGGCCGCGTCCATGGCCGGGTTTCATCTCTGTCCGGTGTGGGAGACTCCGGTGCCCGCGCCCGGTGAGATCGTCATCCGCATGGAGCCGGGTCTGGCCTTCGGCTCCGGCTATCACCCCACTACCCGCCGCTGCCTGGAACTGCTGCGCCGGGTCTATGACACCGATACTCCCCGGCAAGTCCTGGACCTGGGCACCGGCACCGGCATCCTGGCCCTGGCCGCTTTGGCCCTGGGAGCCGAAAAGGTTGTGGCGGTAGAGTACAACGAACTGGCGGTACGCACTGCGGCGAGAAACCTGAAGCACAATCAACGGGCCCCTGAGGTGCACCTCATCCAGGCCGATGCCCGCCATTTCGCCCACCTGCCCGCTGGCCTGGTCCTGGCCAACATCCACCTGGACGTGCTTCTGGACCTTCTGGATATCCCGGAATTTCTCAACAAAGACTGGTACATCTTCTCCGGCATCCTGGGTACGCAGCTCGAGGTGTTTCTGAAACGCCTGCGGGAGACTCCCCTCAGGGAAGTGGCGACCCTTGATGAAAATTTGTGGTTTACAGTGTTGGCCCGAGGCGGGAGACAGCTCTAATGCCGGTCCGTTATGACAAAATAAGCCCCGGACGGCGTGCGGTCCGGGGCTTGTTTCGTTTTAGCGGTCCAGCTTAATGACTTCCGGGAAAAAAGGTATTTCTGAGCCAGAATAAGAAGCCCAGAGCCACCACTCCGATGGCGATGCTCCAGCCGATGAGTTTCTTTTCCACCGGCAGCAGCGGCTCATATTCCATCTTCTGCAATTCATCGATCAGTTTAGCTTCCATCGGCGGTTCCACCACCGGCGCTTCTTCAGGCGGCAATTTGGATTCTTCCGTCATAACAACCTCCTTTGGCGGCTAGCCGGCCAGCGGCGGCTTTCAAGGGGAGAGGGGAATATAAGGGAAGAGCTTTTGGCAATCGCTACCACGATTTTGAATCCTCAGGGGCAAAGAGATGTCGGATATTGTTTCGTTATTAAAATACCCCTAAAGGCGCCAAGGCCCCGGATTTTTCTTTCCGGGGCCTTGAGTCTGATTTAAGACCTGAAGCTCAGGGCTTGATTTCTAGAAACTGAAGGCGGGGAAGATGATGCCGCCAAAAAGCAGGTAAGCCAGAATCAGGGTCCAAAAGACATTGACTCCCTGGGCAATGAAGAAGGCTGCGGCGGGCCGGCCTCCTCCCATCTTCACCAGGTCGCCGAAGTGGGTCTCCAGGCCGATGCTGGTGAAGGCCAGGGCAAACCACCAGGTCCGCAGGCCCCCCAGGCTTCCCTTGACCGCGCTCACGGTCTTGGGGTCCAGCAGGAAAGAAAAGACCAGGGAGGAGATGATGAACCCCAGGATGAACTTGGGAAAGCGGTACCAGATTTCCATGAGGCTGGGTTTTTCTTCCACACCGGCGGCGGTCCGGCCCTTGAAGGTCCAGACCACTGAGAGGATAAAGGCGGCCACGCCGATGAGGACGTTTTGGGACATCTTGACGATGACCCCCACCTTCATGGCCACCTCGCTGATCAGCGCCCCGGCCGCCACCACGGAACCGCTGGTATCAAGAGTACCGCCCAGCCAGGCGCCGGCCACCGCATCCGGCATACCCCACCATTTGGCGATCATGGGCTGGAGAATCAACATGGGAATAGCGCAGACCAGCACCAGGGAGGTGACGTAGCTCAACTTCTTGGGATCGCCCTTTATCGCGCCGGCGGTGGCGATGGCCGCGGAAACCCCGCAGATGGCTACACCGCTGGAGAGCATGGCGGCAAAATCCGAGTCCACCTCAAACTTGCGGCAAAGCCAGTAGCAGAAGTACCAGATTACCCCCACCACCGCCAGGGCCTGAACAATACCGTAGAATCCGGCCTGGATGATCTCGCCGAAGAGGACCCCGGAGCCCAATATGACCAGACCGGTTTTAATGAAAAACTCGGTGCGCGCCGATTTCAGCAGCCATTCGGGAATGCCGATGACGTTGCTGATAAACAGGCCAATAAAGAGGCACCAAATCACGTACTCAAGACCGTAGTAAAGGACGGTATAGTTCCCGGCCAGCATCTGGCCCACCCAGGCGATGATGAAGACGATGGGAAAACCGGCAATGAACTTGAGAACCGGCTCCCCCATAAGGGCCATGGCGATGATGCTTAGGATCAGAATGGCAATGCCGATATAAATGGCCAGAAGAATGTTGTCCCAGGAAAAGACGGTGCCCGCGAGGTTGCCGGCCTGGCCGCGCATGTCCTTCCCCAAACTCCCGGCCTTCTTCTTCAAGCTCGCGTCTTTGGCCTGTTTGGCGCCGTCCTCCAGTTTCTTGGCTGCGGCCCCTATGGCCTTGCGGTCTTTGGCGGCGATGCCGGCTGATAGAGCCAGGGCCTGCTCCTGCAAGGCCTTCTCATCCTTTTGGGCAGCCTGCTGCGCCAATTTGTCGATGGCCGGGGCGGTCTCGGCCATATAAGTGTCAAACTCAGTGCCCGTGGTCCATTTAAATTTGGGGGTTTTTACGCTCAGACCTAATAAGATAAGGATAATAATGAAAAAGCCGATCCAGACGGCCAGCCAGTCCTCGGTGCCCCATAGAGCGCTCCATTGGCTGGCCTTCTCCATTTGCTCGGCCTCTGCCTGCAGCTTCAGGGCTTCCAGTTCCTCATGTCGGCCCTTCAGAGATTTGACTGCTTCCCTGACCTGTTCGGAAGTGGCATCAGCGGGTAATCCCAACGTCTCCTTAATATCTTTCAGTAACTTGTCCACGTCATTCATAGGAGCCTCCTTCCTCTCCATTTGTTGGGTCTGGATAGGTTAGTTGTTGGGGATGTTCATTTTTGCAAGTAACTGACTGCTCTTCACCTCCAATCTTAAATGACTTGATTAATTCTGGGACGTTAACACAGCATGACAACTCGTAAATTATTTTACAATAAAATTCCCCATTGATCCTAATTATATATTTGCTTTTCAAGGCCCTTGGGAAAAGGAACCTGGCGGCAGAAACCAGGCTTGTCAGACCCCAGGAAATAAAACAGGGGCCGGCGATTGCCGGCCCCTAAAGGGAATAAAGATTTGCAGAAAAGCTTATTAGACCTGACGTACCAATTGCCGGGGGCCGCTGGCCCCGGCGGGGCGCCAGTCTTTGGGACCGCAGTAGGTCATAAGACGATCCAGTTCACCCAACTCGCTCAAGCGGTCATAAATCAGGGCCCAGACACAGGGCACGTCGCACTTTTGGGTCATCGAGACTTCGCATTTGCCACCTTGGGAGCCGCCGCAGGGACCGTTAAGGAGGCCCTTGGCGCAGCGGGTCACAGGGCAATACCCTCCGGTGGTACCCAGGACACAGTCGCCGCAGCCCTGACAGCGTTCCTGCCACAAACCGCCGCCTGCAGACTCACCGATGAACATGGTATTGAGGCCCGGCAACACTGCCTTACCCGGCAGGCGTTCCGCCAGGCTTTGAATCCCGGCGCCGCAGGCGATGGAGAGCACCGCGTCGGCATTTTCGGCGACATCGATGACGTCCAGGAGGAACTCTTGGATGCACTGGCGGTCGACGGTCACCTCGAGGATCTCCATCTCTTTGCCTTCCAGGCGGAAGGCCATGTCCAGGGCCGCGGCCAGTTCCGCCACCTGCTTGCGCCCGCCGCTCAGGCACTCCGCGGTGCAGGTGTCACAGCCGGCGACCAGAATTTTTCCATATGGACGCACCATCTCCTGGATTTCGGAGAGGGGTTTTCTTTCTCCAACAACCATAATTTCCGTCCTTTACAAAAATGCAAATAAAAAAATTCCGGGAGGATCGGTGATTGCCCCCCGGCTTGAGACCTAACATGGCCCGAAGCCATCTTATCAATTATAAATTATCTTGATTCAGGGGGCAACTATTCTTGTGAAATATGGGGTGGGAAAATCCAGTGATCAGTGGCCAGGGGTCAGTGATCAGAGAAACCAGGGGAAAAAAGTGGGATGGTAAGGACCACCAGCACAGGCTGGAAAGCCTGTGCTACCGGAGGGGGCGAGGGCGGGGTGACCCCGCCCCTGCCGCACATTTTTGTTAGTTCCACTGAAAACCGAAAACCGCATTACATGCACCCCTCCCCCGATTTTTTGTTACAACAGCCTCCGGCCACCCCTGACTTGCGGGCTTTGAGCGCCGACAGGTCGCCACTCCCATAAATGGTTTGTAGGGCCATCTCGATGAAGCCGTTCATGACCACCGGCTCCACCCCGGCTTCGCTTAAAATGGCCTGAGGCGTGTCACCGATGCCACTTACCAGGACAGCGCGGCAGTCTTTCAGGGTTTCGGCCATCGCCCACCAGCGGTCAGCGCCGCCGCCGGGACGGGGAGCCGGCCGTACCTCGATCATCCGGAAGCCGCCGTCCTGGGGGCCCCAAATCTGGAACCCGGCCGCCTCACCTAAATGCAGGTTCACCAACATGCCCTCCTGGCTGGCCACGGCCACGTAGGGCCGGTCGGCCGGGGCCGGAACGGCATTGGCGCAGGCCGACAGGCAGCCCCGGAATTCGTCGGTGCGGTCGGAGTCCAGCAAACCCACGGCGTCAGCCCGGCAGCGGGTGCAGTGGTGCATCTGGGGTATAATCTTCTCAGCCTCCCGGCGGATTCCGGTCATCTGCGAAGGCTGCGGTTCCGGCACATCCCCGAAGGGGGTATCCGCGTTGGGATACATGGGCATGCAGTTGAGGATATCCACGCCCAACTCCGCCATCTTTTTGGCCACATCCTGGACGTGGTGGTCATTGATCCCGGGTATGATGATGGTGTTCACCTTTACCGTAATCCCCCGGGCCTTGAGGCCGCGGATGGACTCCAGTTGCCGCGCAAGCAAAACTTCCGCTGCTTTGATACCCCGATAGATCACCTTGCCATCCCGCACCCAACTATAAATTTTGGCCCCAATTTCGGGATCCACCGCGTTCACCGTCAAGGTCACGTGGGAGACGTTAAGCTCCGCCAGTTCATCGAGATAAGGCGGCAGCCCCAGGCCGTTAGTGGCCAGGCAGAGCAAAAGTTCTGGAAACCGCTGGCGGATCAACCGAATGGTCCCCAGGGTCTCCTGGGGGTTGGCAAAAGGGTCTCCCGGGCCGGCGATACCCACCACGGTGATGCGGGGCTCTTTCTCGAGGACCCGCTCAAGATAGGCGATGGCCTGCTTCGGCTTGAGCACCGCGCTGGTGACCCCGGGACGGCTCTCGTTAACGCAATCATACTTGCGGTTGCAATAGTTGCACATGATGTTGCATTTAGGCGCCACCGGCAGGTGCACCCGGCCGCATTCGCCCTTGACATTGACATTGAAGCATGGATGTCGATCTATATTTAGCTTGGTATTCATGACATGCGTCCCCGTAGGGGCGGGTTTTTAAACTCGCCCCTACATATAGCCGTAGCCCACCGGGCTGGTTTCTTGCTTGCGTTCAATCATGGCATTGACGATCTGGTCCAGGAGATTCTGGGCGCCCCGGTAGCCCAGATGCAGAATCCGGGGGCCGCCGAAACGGTCGTGAATGGGAAAGCCGACCCGCACCAAAGGCGCGTTCCAATGCTTGGCCAGATGATAGCCCTTGCTGTGGCCGATGAGCAGATCAGGCTCCATTTTCTCGGCCTCTTCGGCAATCTCGTAAAAATCCATGCCTTCCCGAACCACCGGGGGCTCCGGCAGCAGGCCCTCGGTGACCTCGGCCACGGCCTGCGCCAGGTTGCCGCTCTGCCCGCCGGAGGCGCAGAGCACCGGCTTTACGCCGATTTCGGCCAGGAAGGCCACGAGCCCCACTACCAGGTCTTCTTCGCCGTATACCACCGCCCTTTTATTGAAAATATACTTGTGCCCGTCCACATAGGCGTCGATGAGGCGGCCGCGTTCGGCGGCGTGTTTCTCAGGAGTGATACGCCCGGCCAGTTCTTCCAGCACCTTGAAAAAGGTATCCGTCTCCCTGAGGCCGACGGGCAGACCCAGGGAGTAACACGGCACCCGAAAGCGCTGTTCCAGTAAATGTCCCGCAGTCTCTTCCAGCCCCAGGGTGCGCCCGAACTGCAGGGTGGCCCGGGAGGCCCCCATGGCCCGTATGGCGTTAAGTGGCGTACCGCCGGCGGGAATCTTGTCATAATCCAGTTGGGCCGGGCCATCCAGGGTGTCGGAAAGATCCGGCAGGACGATCCCGGGAAGCCCGAAATCCGCCAGGACTTCCTTCAAATACCGGATATCCGCAGGAGAGACGAACCCTGGCAGGAGATTAACCGCCTCTGTGGGCTCCCCCGATTGGGCCATCTGTTCCACCACCGCCTTGACCGCGGCATGGAAGCCTTCCATGTGGGTGCCGCTGTAGCTGGGGGTGGAGACCGTAACGATCTCCGGCGATTCGGCCTCATGCAACTCCCGGCGAAACTCCTGAACCAATCCAGGCATATCGTCGCCGATGGTCTCGGTGAGACACGTGCTGGCCACCCCGATGAGCCGGGCACCGTACTTGTTCATGACATTGGTGAGGCCTTGCTTCAGATTGGGGCCGCCGCCGTAAATGGCGTGTTTTTCTCCCAAAGAGGAGGACGCAATGTCCATGGGTTCCCGAAAATGGCTGATGACATAGCGCCGCATATAAGTAGCGCAGCCCTGGGAGCCGTGGAGAAAGGGCACCGCCCCTTCGATCCCCCGGAAGGCCAGACAGGCCCCCAACGGCTTGCAGAGTTTGCAGGCGTTGGTGGTGGAGACGTATGCTGGATCTTGGTTTTTGCCAGTATTCATGGCTTTTTCCTTTTAGTAATCAGTGATCGGTGATCAGTGAAAACACTCTATAATCACCACTGATAACTGATTACTGATTACTGATTACTGACCCCTGCTTTCCGGGGCACAAACCGCCACACCGGGCTCATCACGGTGTTATAAACTTCCCGGGCAAAGTTGAGCATGCCCACGAAGCCTTCCAGGGCTTCCTTGCGTTCGTGGTTGTGGTCGCAGAAACCCACCCCCAGCTTATAGGCGATGGGGCGCTCTTTGACGCCGCCCACGAAGATGTCCACGTCCTGCTCCTTGAGAAAACTGGACAATTCCAAGGGGTTGGAATCATCTACGATGATGGTGCCGTCGTCGGTAATATCGTGGAGCTCCTGGTAGTCTTCCTGGGTGCCGGTCTGGGAGCCCACCATAACCACTTTCATGCCCAGGAGACGGAAAGCCTTGACCAGGGAGAAAGCTTTGAAGGCTCCGCCCACGTAAATGGCCGCCTTTTTGCCGAACAGGGCCTGCTGATATTCCCGGAGTTGCGGGAGAAGTACCGATAATTCCTCCCGGACCAGTTCCTTGGTCCGTTCCATCATCTCCGGATCATCAAAGAACCGGGCCACGTCATAGAGGGACTCGGCCATGTCCTCCACCCCGAAGTAGGAGACCCGGAGGTGGGGAATGCCATACTTTTCTTCCATCAGCTTGGCCAGGTCCATGGTGGACCCGGAGCATTGGACCACGTTCAGGGCGGCGCCGTGAGCCCGTTGCAGGTCGCCCACCCGGCCGTCACCGGTAATGTTGGCCACCACTTCGATGCCCATGCGTTTGAAGTAGTCCCGGATAATCCAAATCTCCCCAGCCAGGTTGAAATCTCCCAGAATATTAAGGCTTTTCTTGCTAATGCCGGTGGTGTCGCCCATGCCCGTGAGGTTGAACATGGCCTGGCAGGCGGCG
Organism: Desulfobaccales bacterium; assembly: GCA_041648175.1. Lineage (NCBI taxonomy): Bacteria > Pseudomonadati > Thermodesulfobacteriota > Desulfobaccia > Desulfobaccales > Desulfobaccales bacterium. The sequence goes on from JBAZPO010000018.1 coordinate 67,969, forward strand.
TTGTAACCGGCCCGCTTGTTGCCCTTGAAACCCTCGGACTGCACCGGCAGGACCGGGATGCCCTTCTCGGCACTCACCTTCTTGCACACGCTCTCCAGGTCGTCGCCGATGATCCCCACGATGCAGGTGGAGTAGACAAAGGCCGCCTTGGGATGGTGCCGGTCGATGAGCTCAATTAAGGCCCGGTAGAGCTTGTTTTCCCCGCCGAAGATCACGTCCAATTCCTGGAGGTCGGTGGAGAAGCTCAGGCGGTGCAGTTCCGGACCTGACGACAGCGCCCCCCGGATGTCCCAGGTGTAGGCGGCGCAGCCGATGGGGCCATGCACCAGGTGCAGGGCGTCGGCGATTGGGTAAAGCACCACCCGGGAACCGCAGAAGACGCAGGCCCGCTGGCTCACCGCCCCCGCCAGGCTCTCCTTGTCGCACTCCATGGCAAAGGGGGCCTCCCCCTTGCGGTGGATCTGGTCCTGGAGTTCTTCAAAAATTCCTGATTTCATGGGCTTTCCTATTTGCCGGTAAATTTTCCGGCAATTTCGAGGCGGGTTTGCAACCCGCCCCTGCCAGCGGCTGCTGGGGCTCAGTCCACCAAATACTCCTTGGCCGGGCCACCGTTTTCCAAGGCGTCCAGGATGGCGTCGATGGCGCCTTCACCGTCCACTCCCTGGTACCAATACCCCTGCGGATAGACCAAGACTACCGGCCCTTTTTCGCAGAGCTTCAAACAACCGGTGCTGGACACCATGACGTTGTCCAGGCCGCGGTCCGCCAGTTCCGATTCCAAGTAACCCAAGAGCTCCGGGGCGTTTTTCTTGATGCACTTGCCCTTGGGCTCCAGGCCCCGGAAACTCATACACACGAAGATATGATGTTCAGGTTTTTCCATGATAATTGTCCTTTCTCCAAAAATGTGGCGCCGCCGCCTCGGCGGCGCGTTAACCGCCGGGGCGGCGGTTCTACATGACTAATTCAAAGCTCTCCTCCGGGGCATCCCGGTCCTGGCGGTCCAGCAGGGCGTCCAGGATCTTTTCCAGAAGGCGCAAGCCCCCCCGGTAGCCCACGGTGGGGAAGTAGCTGTGGCCGACGCGGTCCATGATGGGAAAACCGAACCGTACCAAGGGGATGTCTTCATCCCGGGCGATGTATTTCATGTAGGTGTTACCCATGAGCAGGTCCACCGGGTCGTTTCTGATCCACTGGTGCAGCAGGAACATGTCGCCGGAGCTCTTGACGTTGACCGGATGGGGCACGTCTTTGGTGATCTCCCTGATCCGGGCCTCGAACTTCTTGCCCGGAGTGCCGGTAACGATATGAATGGGCCACATGTCGATGGATACCAAGAACTCGGTGAGGGAGATCAGTTGATCCGGGTCCCCCGCCAGAGCCACCTTGCGGCCATAGAAATACTGCTGCATATCGGTGATGACGTCCAGGAGCTGGCCCCGCTCGATATTGATCGAGTCGGGCACCGTTACCCCGGCAATCCTTCTTAAAGTGTCGATGAAGGTGTCGGTGGCCGCGAGCCCAATGGGCAGGTTCAGGATTTCACAGGGCACCTTGCACTTGGTGTCCAGGGTCCTGGCAGCCAGCCCGGACGCCAGGGGGCCTAAGGCCACCGTACCCATACTGCTGCCGGCCTCGATCAACTCCGGAATCGTGGTGCCCCCGGCGGGAAACATATGGTACTTGCCGGTTTGGGGACCGTTCATCACCTTGGAGGTGTCGGGGAACATGATGATGGGCACTCCCAGTTCCCCGGCCAGGCGCTTGATCTCTTCCATGTCGCACGGTTCCACGTAGCCGGGAATAATATTGATGCGATTTTCCTTGTGGCCGTTGGCCTGGGCGAAGTAGTCCACCATGCCCTTGACCATGTTGGCAAAGCCGGTGACATGCGACCCCACGTAGCTGGGAGTATTGGCATGAATGACGTATTTCCCCGGCGGGATCTTGCCCTCATCCCTGGCCTTGGCGACGATCTGAGGGATGTCGTCCCCGATGGTCTCCGACAGGCAGGTGGTATGGACCGCAATGACGTCCGGCTCATAAACCGTGAAAATATTGTTAATGGCCTGGAGCAGGTTAGCCTGCCCTCCGAACACGGAGGCGCCTTCGGTGAAGGCCGAGGTCGCCGCGATCGCCGGCTCCTTGTAGTGCCGGCTCAGGGTGCTGCGGTGGTAGGCATAGCACCCCTGGGATCCGTGGCTGTGGGGCAGGCAACTATGGATGCCCAAGGCCGCGTACATGGCCCCGATGGGCTGACAGGTCTTGGCCGGGTTAATGGTCAAGGCCGAGCGTTCCGTGATTTTATCTGGTGTATGTCTCAGTAACATGTCTTTATCCTCTTTGCGCCTTTGCGACTTTGCGTGAGCATCTTCCTCTCGCCAAGACGCCAAGGCGCCAAGGCCGGTTGATTAGGCTCATTCCCACGCATATTTGGCAGCCAGTTCGGGATTCTCCTGCCAGGGCGCCTTCATGCATTTCCACACCTTGCTGTTGACCATGCGGTCGATCTCCCGATAGAAGTTGATGGCGCCTTGAAAGGCGGCGTACGGGCCGCTGTAGTCGTAACTGTGGAGTTGCTTCATGGGCACGCCGCTCTTTTGAATGATGTACTTTTCCTTGATCCCGCCGCAGACAATGTCTGGCCGGTAGAGTTCGATGAGGCGCTCGGTTTCGAACTGGCTGATATCGTCAATGACCAGGGCGCCATTATCCATCTCCGGCATCATGCCCTCGTATTCCTTAAAGGTGAGGCCGGCTTTTTCCAACCTGGCCAAGCCCGCTTCGTTTAACCTGGGGCGGAAGCGGTTGGGGTCCGGTTCCACGTGCAGTTCTTCAATGTTGCGGCTGTCCGCGTCCACCTTGAGGCCGGGCAAAACCCGCCGGCCTTCGTAGTCATCCCGGTGGGCGAACTCATAGCCCGCGGCAACGGTCTCCATGCCGATTTCTTTGAAAAGCTCCTGATAATGATGCGCCCGGGAGCCACCCACGAAAAGCATGGCCTTTTTGCCCATGGTCTTGGGTTTAATTTCCTCGCGCGCCTGTTCCACTGCTGGCATCTCCCGGGCGATGACCGCCTCGACCCGCTCGGTCAATTCAGGATCGTCAAAATAACTGGCGATCTTCCTCAGGGACTTGGCCGTGGCCTCGGCCCCGATGAAATTGATCTTGATCCAGGGGATGCCGAATTTCGTTTCCATCATCTCGGCCACATAGTTAATGGAGCGGTGGCACATGATGAGATTCAGGTCCGCGGTGTGGGAATTGGCAAAATAGTCATAGCTGGAGTTGCCGCTGAAGGTGGAAATCAGCGTGAAGCCGCAGTCCTCGAAGAGGCGCTCGATCTCAAAGGCATCGCCGCCGATGTTATATTCCCCCAGCAGGTTGATTTTGAACTTGCCTTCCTTCACCGTGTCGTCCAGACCCACCACGTGTTTGAAAATACCGTTGTTGGCGATGTGGTGGCCCGCAGACTGACTTACACCTTTGTAGCCCTCGCAACTGAAGCCGAAGACGTTGCAATCGCCGAATTTTTCTTTCATCTCCCGGGCCACCGCGTGCACGTCGTCACCGATGAGGCCTACGGGACAGGTTGAGAAGATGCCGATGGCCTTGGGCTTGAAGAGGTCATAAGCCTCTTGCACCGCCTGCTTCAGTTTCTTCTCGCCGCCGAAGACGATCTGCTCTTCCTGCATGTCCGTGGAAAAACAGTAGGTCATAAAGTTATGGTCTTCCGGGCTTGGGGGCTTGGTCTGATTCCGGCGGGTCAGCCAGGAATAGAAGCCGCAGCCGATGGGACCGTGAGTGATGTTAACGATGTCCCGGGTAGGGCCTAAGACCACGCCTTTACAGCCGGCATAGGTGCAGCCCCGCTGGGAGATGATGCCGGGGATGGTCCTGACGTTGGAGGCGATCTCCGGCACGCAGCTATCCGGGTCAACTTCATTGATCACGATCTGCTTGGCCCGCTTGCGGGCGACTTTGGTGGGATATTTGCTGAGCAACTCTTTTTTGACTTCCTCAGCATTGATATCCAGCACCAAAGCATTCAGGTCTTCCGGTGTTAAAGTAGCCATGTTCCTTCTCCATTGGTGGCACAGGCTTTCCAGCCTATGCGGGCGCAGGTTATTTGTAAGGGCCTGCGTTACCAAAATACCTTTCGTGGTTATGTCAAACTTCGTCCAAGACCTGGTCGCCGGACTCTCCGGTACGCACCCGGACGGAATCCATAAGGGGCATAACGAAGATCTTGCCGTCTCCGGATTTACCGGTGCGATTCACCGCGATGATGGTCTTCACCGTCTTTGACACCAGCCGGTCCGGCACCGCAATAAAGAAGATGCGCTTGGGGATCAGGCGCTGGCTCTGGCCCAATTGCGCCACGGCCTCTTCGTAGCCTTTTTCCGCCCCTTCCAGCAGGGTCAGGTCAACCAGACCCTTACCCCGGCCCAGCGCATCCCGGGCGGTCATGGAGGAGATACCCGCGTCCGCCAGGGCCTTTTTGGTCTTGTTCATCATATTGATGCGCACGATGGCCATGATCTCTTTCATATCTTGACCTCTTCCAGCTCGCCGGCGCCGCTCTCCTTGATGCCGGAGCTGATGGTGTAGACTTCTTCCACCGGGGATATAAAGATCTTGCCGTCGCCAAAGGCGCCCTTGTCGCCGGTGCGCGCCGCCTTGACGACGGTCTTGATGACAAAATCTTTATCCGCATCTTTCACCACGGTGAGCAGCAGTTCCTTGGGGATTTCGTCATAGGTGATCTCCCCGATCTTGATGCCCCGCTGCTTACCCCGGCCCACCACGCTCATCTTGGTGACCGCGGGGAACCCCGCTTCCATTAAGGCGGCCAGGACCGCATCCACTCTTTCCGGCCGCACGACCGATCTGATCATAATCATGAGGTTGCTCCTCCAGATAAATTTCGGTACTTACTTACGGTGGCGTTCGCCGTTGCGGTAGCCCTAACCTTCAGACCGGCCCTCACTGCCGCGACCGCCCAACCTGCCGCCCACAGACTCACCAGCATGGCGCCGATAAGATTCATGATTCCTTCTCCTTCCGGTTAGCCCGCCAGCCCGTAATCAATGAGCAGCTTTTCCAATTCGTCGGTGCTCATGGGCTTGGGGATGATGTGTAATTCATTCACTTCAATTTTCCGGGCCAGGGTCCGGTATTCATCGGCCTGGGAGTGCGCCGAATCGAATTCGATAACAGTCTTCCGGTTGATCTCGGCCTTCTGCACCATGTTGTCCCGGGGGATGAAGTGGATCATCTGGGTGCCCAGTTTAGCGGCAAAGGCCTCGATCATCTCCTTTTCGTTATCCACCTGGCGGCTGTTGCAGATGAGGCCCCCCAGGCGCACGCCCCCGGCCTCGGCGAACTTGACGATACCTTTGCAGATATTGTTGGCCGCGTACATGGCCATCATCTCGCCGGAGACCACGATGTAGATCTCCTTGGCTTTGCCTTCCCGGATAGGCATGGCGAAACCGCCGCAGACCACGTCGCCCAGGACGTCATAGAAAGCGTAATCGAGTTTTTCACTGTCGGCATAGGCCCCCAACTGTTCCAGCAGGTTGATAGAGGTGATGATGCCCCGGCCGGCGCAGCCGACGCCTGGCTCCGGGCCGCCGGATTCCACGCACACTACCCCGGCGAACCCGGTGCGGCGAATATCTTCCAGGTCCACGTCTTCGCCTTCTTCCCGCAGGGTGTCCAGGACACTCTTTTGAGCCAGGCCACCCAGCAGCAAGCGGGTGGAATCGGCCTTGGGATCACAGCCCACTACCATAACCTTTCGCCCCATTTCGGCGAGCCCCGCCACAGTATTTTGAGTGGTGGTGGACTTGCCGATGCCACCTTTGCCGTAAATCGCGATCTTGCGCATAACCACTTCCTCTGTTCAGAATTTTGCCTATATGATAAGCAAGCCTCATGCCACACCAGCCGTATCTTTTATAACTTACTAATATTACTTATATTAATAATTTTTTCAGGTTAAGCTCATCCAACTAAAAGACCTTTATTATACATTTGTGTCAATTACGATATCATATTAAATACATTTTCGTATTATTTCAAAAACTAATTATACGTTTTGGTATTTTTATTGCAGGGGAGGGAGAGGGCCTGTTCCTGTGGAAGATAGTCGTAATAGGGTTTTTAAAACAAACAGGTTTGCCCCTTACCGATTTAAGGTGACAATCGTGGGCCGAAGGGGCCAGAGATGGCTGGTTTCCGCCTCTCCCTTGACAATTGCTAATGAGTTTTTATTTTACATATATATATTTTTTTCAGGAGGGTGGTGCTTTGCCCCCCTAACCTCTTAAAGACTATCTTACTTAAATTAAACGTTTTTATTGCAACTTACTTAAGACATTGCCGGCAGGCAGTCCCGCTTTAATTTATCTTTTTAAGTAGTCCCCTATTATTTAAAGGAGAGGAGGTCAACCCATTATGCCAAAATATGGCAGGTTATTGCCAAGGACCATTTTCTTAACCGCGCTGCTGGCGCTGGCAACCTTCTCGGCTCCTGTCCTGGCTTCCGACCCGGATGCCGTCCTTTTCCTCAACCAGGTGGCCCTCGATGCCATCCGGTCTGATAAGACCGCTCCTCCCATGGCGTCTCGGGATTTGGCGATTGTGCACGCCTCCATCTTTGACGCCGTCAATTCCATCACCCGCATGTACCAACCATATTTTGTTAACCTGGTAGCGGATAAAAATACCTCTATGGAAGCCGCGGCCATATCCGCGGGCTTCACTGCCCTGAGCAGTCTCTTCCCTGCCCAGAACTTCGATGCCTTGAAGGCTTCCGCGTTTACCGCCATACCTGACGGACTGGCAAAAACCAGCGGCATCTCCCTGGGACAGAATGTCGCCAATCAAATACTCGCCTGGCGGGCCGGCGACGGCTGGAATGCAACGTATAATTATGTTCCCGGCGCCCAGCCTGGAAACTGGCAACCGACCCCTCCTGCGCACGCCCCGTTTCTCTTACCGCAGTGGCCGGACGTCACTCCCTTCGCCATGAGTTCAGGAGACCAGTTCCGGCAAGCACCTCCACCGGCCCTGACCAGTGACGCTTATACGACTGCCTTTAACCAGGTCAAGGACTTGGGGGCCAAAAACAGTTCAACCCGGACCGCGGACCAGACCCAAATCGCCCTCTTCTGGGCCGACGGCGCCGGCACTCACACCCCGCCCGGGCATTGGAATGCTATTGCCAGCACGGTGGCCCATGCGCAGAAAACTGACCTGGTCCAGGATGCTCGCCTGTTCGCCCTCCTCAATATCGCCCTGGCCGACGCTGGCATTAGCTGCTGGGACATGAAAAGAGACTATAGCTTATGGCGGCCGATAACCGCCATCCGGGCAGCCGATACCGATGGAAATCCTGATACCCTGGCCGATCCCGGCTGGGAATCCCTGTTAGTTACTCCTCCCTTTCCCTCTTACTCCAGCGGGCATAGCACCTTCAGCGGGACTGCAGCTGAGTTGCTCCAGGATTTTTTCGGTGAACTACCCTTTACCATCGGCTCAGATGGTCTTCCTGGGGTAACGCGCAGCTTCTTGGACTTCTGGGACGCAGCCGCAGAAGCGGGCGAAAGCCGCATCTATGGCGGCATCCATTATGAATTCGATAACCTGGGAGGGTTGCGGGCAGGCAAAGCCCTGGGGGATTACGTATTTGAAAATTTCCTGCAGCCTGTGCCTGTTCCTGCCAGCCTGTTGCTGTTAGGCTCGGGCCTGTTGGGCCTGGTAGGATGGGCACGGGGCAGGAAACGAAAATAATAAATCACAATTCTTCTTAATATGAGGCAGGGCTTAACATGGCCCTGCCTTTCATATTTTTGGATTTCTCTCACAGGATCGGGGTCAACTTACCTTACTGCCTCGCGACCGGAAACCCCCGGCTAACCCCGAAGCTTGAGGCCAAAATCATCCACCGCCCCGGACCACTGCGACAATCTTGTTTAACAGTTCAACAGGCTCACCGTTCCCAGCCGGGCGGCGGCTCCACCAGGCTTTCAAAATTGCCATCTAAATCCGTGAGCAGGATTTTTCTGCCCGAGGGCAACCGGAAAGCTCGCCGCGTTTGGGACGCCGACTCTAGCACGGGCGGCACTTCGGTCTCTAACAGTTTTGCCTTCACTTCGGTGACTTCATAGGCGACTTTCCCCTCCACCGCCATGGAGAAAGTTTTGCCGGTTACCTCAAAGGTCACCCCTTCTTGGGTCAATACCTCCGAAACCTGCTTGAGTTGAGTAGTGGGGACATAAAGTTCCATGATATTCTCCCGTGAACCAGTTTGAACTCGTTTTCCGGACTCCCGCCCAGGTTTTCGATTTATTGAGTATTTAATAATTACTTTAAAAACAATGTCAATGACACGGATTTGCTAATTAAACTCAAGGTGATAAACTACCAATAATATTTGCCAGCGAAAAAATTCCAGGAGCCCTACTTTACTCTTGCCTGTGAAAACCTTCTTGACCGCCTCCATTCCAATGGCTAGCGCACACCCCATGGACGTCACTGAAATCACCGCCAAAACCGCGCTGGTCAAATCCAAGATTCCGGGAGTGGCTTACGTCATCAACCCTTACCTGGGTTGCGGCCATGGCTGCCGCTATTGCTATGCGGCCTTTATGCGCCGCTTTGCCCGGCACCACGCCGGCGCCCCCTGGGGGACTTTCGTCGAGGCCAAAGTCAACCTCCCCGAGATCCTGGCCGCGGAACTAGCCCGCAAAAAACACCGGGGCCAGGTCTTTCTGTCCAGTGTCTGCGACCCCTATCAGCCCGTGGAACTCAAATACCGCTTAACCCGGAGCTGCCTGGAAATCCTGGGCGACTTCGGCTGGGACGTCAGCATCTTAACGCGCTCGCCCCTGGTAACCCGGGACCTGGACCTGCTCGCGGCGCTGCCTGGGGTAAGCGTGGGCCTGTCCATCCCCACGGATGATGACCAGGTGCGGCGCGTGCTGGAACCCCATGCCCCACCTATCCCGGCCCGGATCGCCACGTTAAAAAGGTTACATGAGGCGGGGCTGTCTCCCTGGGTCTTCATCGCGCCCATGCTGCCCCTGCATCCGGCCCGGCTGCATGAGCTTATCGGCCCGTATGCCAGCCGGGTCATGATGGACCCCATGAATTACCGCACCCAGGTAAGCGGGGTTTTTCGGCGCCAGGGGTGGGATTATGCTCTCACCGACGCTTATGCCCAGGAAACCAGGGAAGCCTTAAGGAACTTATTTCAAGGCCACGTGCGGGAGGCCTGACCCGACCAGGTCCCCCTCCCCTTCTGAAATGGTGGCACAGGCTTTCCAGCCTGTGCTGACGCTGGCTCAGGCCTCATGTTGCATAAAGCCCGCAAGATTGCCAGAGCTCTTTTTTGGCAATATTATCTGGGTAGAGTTTTTGTAGCCGAGTGCCGGCCTTTTTGATATAGACGGGAAGAGGATCATCTCCCTGCATGGACAACGCCACGCCGACCCTGTCCTGGCCCCCGGTGCGCCGGGCAGCGGTCCCACCTCTGTCACGGCACCGGCTATCATGGATTCGCTGGCTGGACCCGGGGCTCAAGCTCCTGGTTCCGGCCTTGCTGCTCGTCGCCCTGGTTTTGGCTTTCAACTTCGGCTCCTTTGCGGCCTATGTGGAACTCTTGAGCCGCTGGACCAATATGTCTTTCCTCCCTACCCTGGGCGCAGTCTATACCCTGGTGATGCTCGGCTTTCAGCTTTTCCGCACGCTCCTTTGGGCCTATTATAAGCCTTACCCCTTACCCGACGGCCCTTGGCCCAGCCTCACCGTCATCATCCCCGCTTATAATGAAGGGGCTATGGTAGAAAAAGCCATAGCGTCCGTGGCGGCTTCGGACTACCCGGCGGACCGGTTGGAAATCATCTGCATCGACGACGGCTCCCAAGATGACACCTGGTCATATATCCAGCGGGCCTTAAGACGCTACCCCAAACTGGTCCGGCCTATCCGGTTTGCCGCCAACCGGGGCAAAAAGGCAGGACTGTATACCGGCTTCTCCCGGGGCCGGGGCGAGGTCTTCGTCACCATTGATTCCGACAGCCTGATCGCGCCGGACGCCCTGCGCCACCTGGTGGCCCCTTTGCTGCACGACGCCAGAATCGGCGCAGTGGCCGGCAACGTCAAGGTCTATAACCGCCATCAGAGTTTCATGGGCAAAATGCAGGGCGTGCGCTTCGTAAACCTGGATTATCTCCGAGCCTCCCAATCCCTATACCGGGCAGTGGTGTGCACGCCCGGGTCGCTGTCGGCCTATCGGCGCACCGCACTTGCCCCGCACCTTAAGGCCTGGCGGCGTCAAACCTTTCTGGGCGCCCCCTGCCACCACAGCGAAGACCGGGCCCTGACCAACTTTATTCTGCGGAGCGGCCACTACACCTATTATCAGCGCACCGCGCTGGTCTATACCCTGGTCCCCGAAACCTACACCGGCGTATGCAAGATGTACCTGCGTTGGGAGCGGGGCAACGTGCGAGAATCCTGCGTCCAGTTGGGCTACCTGTTTACCCGGTACCGGGATAAATACCGGCTTCTGCCCATCGTGGAATTCTTTCTGGCCCAACTGGAATACCCTCTGACCCTAATCTTCTTCGGGATGCTGGTGGTGTCGGTAGTACTCTACCCGCTCATTTTGATCAAACTGCTGGCGGTCCTGGGGGTTATCTCCCTGATCAATCTGATCTATTACCTCTGGTTGGAGCGGGATCTGGAATTCGTCTATGGCGTCATCTATTCTTACTATGCCTTTTTTCTGCTCCAGTGGATCTACCCTTACGCCTTGGTCACCGTGCGTAACCGCCGCTGGCTGACGCGCTGAGGTTAGCGCCCGGCGTTTATGCCGATTTTGTTCTGGGCACCGAGTTATTCTTAAATAGGGATAAAGCTGTTATACTGAACCAATAAAGGGATAATTGAACCTCAAACAAGAAGAGACCCATGACCGACAAGCCTTATCAGCCTCTGATGGAGCAGGTCCGCGCCGCTGGTTGAGCTGCCAAGGTTCCTCCCGGGATGTTGGAGGAAATTTTGCAGTCTTTGCCCCGCCAGTCGCATCCCGACCTGCTGGTCGGTATGGAGACCGCGGATGATGCGGGCGTCTATCGCCTGACCCCAGAAATTGCGTTGATCCAAACGGTGGATTTTTTTACCCCCGTGGTCAACGATCCCTACACGTTTGGCCAAATCGCCGCAGCCAACGCCTTAAGCGACGTCTACGCCATGGGCGGGAGGCCCCTGACGGCCCTCAACATCGTCTGTTATCCCAGCAAAACCGTTCCCAAAGAGGTGCTCCAGGCGATTCTGGCCGGGGGCCTGGACAAGATCCACGAAGCCGGTGCCCTATTGGTGGGCGGCCACAGCGTCGATGACACCGAATTGAAGTACGGCCTCTCCGTGACCGGCGTGGTCCACCCGGAACGGGTGCTCACTAATGGCGGCGCTCGGGTAGGCGATCAGCTCATCCTTACCAAGCCCCTGGGCACCGGCGTCATTGCCACGGCCATGAAAGGGCGCCTGGCCTCCCCTGAGGCCGAGGCCGAAGCTATCCGAATCATGACGACCTTAAATCGACTGCCCGGGGACTGCCTGGAAAGCCGGGCGATCCATGCCATTACGGACATCACCGGGTTTGGCCTTCTGGGTCACGCCCTGGAAATGGCAACCGCCAGTAAAGTCGAGATCACCTTTTATGCCCACCGCGTTCCGCTTCTCGCGGCCGCCCGGGAATATGCCGCCATGGGCCTGGTGCCAGCCGGCAGTTTCGCCAATCGCAACTTCTGCGCCAAGAACCTCCAGGTGGCCCCGGACATCGACCCGGTGCTGGTGGATCTCTTGAGCGACGCCCAGACCAATGGCGGGCTGCTCCTGGCCGTGTCGCCGGATCAGGTGCAGCCCTCTATGGATTGCCTTACGGGTCATGGCATCTCTGCCAGCCACATCGGCGAGGTGACCGGTCAGGAATCTGGGAGGATCAAGCTGGAACCCTAAGAGCCTCTTGCAATAATAATCTTCTTACAGTGGAAACCTTATAGGGGTATTTAAAAATCGCCGGTAGCACAGGCTTTTCAGCCTGTGCTCATATAGGCTAAAACCTGCGACTGCATAATGTCCGGCA